>JBCDMB010000006.1 GCA_038744685.1 Verrucomicrobiota bacterium | reverse complement strand
TCGACGCATGCACGTCGATAGCGAGCTTGATCACTGAGGGCAGTGCGTTCTTATTGTCTAATGTAGATGATGTGGGTCTTTGCATAGGTTTATCAGTCTAGCGCTCCCACGCTCCTGATAAACCCCCATGTCATCTACCGGAGTCAGGGGCAGTTGAACAAGGACAGCAGCATCGAAGGCGTTGCGTCCTTGATGCAAAATCTCTAGCCCGGCGAGGGTCGCTTGGACTGAGGCGGTCGACACCATCGCGTTTTCGGCGCGATAGGCACCAGTTGCACCGGGACCGAAGAAGTCGCCGACCTCAACGCGGACCTCTGGATCGGACTCGACGAGGGGTTGCGCAGAAGTGGCACAGCGCCACCCATTGATGAGCAACAACGAGAGAGCAAAGAAGACCTTTTTTTGAACTTCGAACTTCAAACTTCGAACGTTTAAAGTCTGTGAGTTGGAAGTTCAGTGTTCGATGTTCAAAGTTTAACGATCGCCGTCTTTATTCTGGGAGCTCCGGTTACGCCGCAGTGAAAGAAAGAAGAGTCCAGCCGATAGCGGCGAGAACCCCTGCGACAACGCATGGGAGGATCTGGGTTCGCACGTGGTCCATTAGGTCGCATCCAGTTGATATACTCGAAAGGACCGTGGTATCCGAAATCGGTGAACATTGGTCTCCCATGACGCTCCCGTTGATTACCGCAGCAAAGCAGATTTGGAGGTATAAGATTGGGGACTGCATGTCTCCAGCGACCGCGGTTGCCCAGGCAAGAGGCATCGCAAGCGGGAACGTAACCGCGTAAGTTCCCCAGCTCGTTCCGGTTGCGAAGGCAATGATGATCGTTAGCACGAAAAGAGCGAAAGGGAGAATCCAAAAAGGAAGGGCCCCTCCCAGAGCTTCGACTAGGAAGAGGCCGCCTCCGGTTTCACTGCTCAATCCGCCGATGACTACCGCGAGGAGTAATATCACCGCTCCGTAAACCACACTTTGCAGACCAGTAGTGAATCCCTCGACTACCTGTTTGAGGGACATCCCTCTCAGAATGCTGCAGAAGAAAGCGACCGCGATAGCGATTCCAAAGGCCCAGAGCACATTGGGAGAGCCAAGAAATTCGTTTGTTCCTACAGCGATTCCTATAATTAGGCAAAGGGGGAGGAGAAACTCCCAAGCAACGGGGCGATAGCCTTCCGGAACGGTATTCTTGGCCACGCCTGATGCCTGCAAAGGGGTGGCTCCGGGACGGTCGAGTTGCCCTGTCTCGCGAGATCTTTTCACCGCAGCACGAAAGCTCGGGCCGATAAACGGAAGTTTATCAATGCTGATCAGAAAAGTGAAAAGGACAGCGAGAATGGCGTAAAAGAAAAGATAAATGGAATCGAAGAAAAACGAAATACGATCTGCCTCGGTTGCGAGGACAGAGACTCCTCCGATGAAAATCAACCCTTGGACGTAGACAGGCCAAGCGTTGAAGGGAAGAACAACTGCGATGGGTGAGGACGTGGAGTCTACGACGTAAGAGAGTTCTTCGTGACTGACCTTTTCCGCATCAGCAACTGGCTTGACCGTCGTGCCGACTAGCAGCGAGCTTATCGAGCCACCCTGAAAAAACGACGCACCCAAGGCCCATGCAACCAGCTTGGCTGTTTTTGGACCACGCACGAATCGTTTGGTGACGAATTGGCCGAACGCTAACGCCCCCCCGTTTTTCGACCAAATTCCGAGTAGACCGCCGAGAAAAATCAGGTAGAGAAGAATCACGTTTGCGGCGGTACCGGTAGCGAGTCCCGTTGCCATGACACTTCCGGTAACATCATATTCCTGCAGCAAGAGTGCTCCCGAAACCACCCCTCCGATCAAAGCGGTGACAGGTTCTCTCGTGAGGAAACAGAGAACAATGGTCACAAACGCTGGGAAGAGGGACCACCATCCGCGGTGGGAGAAAAGGTCAACTTGATAATAGCGAGGGCCCTCGTCCGTTTCCACAACCACCTGTTCGGTGATCACCGCAGGTGCGACAGCAGGATTGGTGTTTCTCAACGGCCAAAGGATAGATTGGTCCGTGGTGATAAACTCAGAGATGCCCCCGGTCTCGAGAATCTCTTGGAATTCTGACGGGGCGAGTTCCCTCGATTCGACGACATAGGTGGTGTCGGCAGAACGACCAGCCCAAAAGGACAATGTTAGGGCGAGGACGAGGAACCAGAAAGAAACGGTTTTGAAGATTCTCACGCGGAGAAGAATGCGGGATTCTGCTCAGGAGCCAAGCGGATCTTCGGGGAGAAGGGAAATGAAGTTGAACCGTTTCAGTCTTCTGATTTGTTCAGACCCATGCGGGTTTTCATGCTTACGGGTTGTTTTTTGAGCTTTCTGGTGGGGTGTTCGCAGGTTCCAGACGCTGGCGAGCCGCCTGCTCCGGTTGGGGTATCTACAGAACTACTCGCTCCCGCTGACCTGTCCGGGGGAACTATGAGGGTCGTGTGGATTCGGGAAGTGGGAGATGGAACGGATTGGCATGCGGCGACGGACAAGGTGGTGTTGATGGGTTATGACAGTGCGGACGGTTTCGGCGAGCGGGTGCTCCACGAGGGATTTCGGAATTACAACAAACCACTCTTGTCGCCCGATGGTCAGACTGTGATTTTTACGGATTTGTCTGATCGTCGAGGCAACATCATAAAGCTCGACTGGGGCGGATCCTCACTCATTCCGATGGGTTCGGGTCTTGCTTTGGATGTGTGGGAAGATCCGCGGGGGCAGGTGTGGGTGTACTCGGGACGAGGCCCTATGGACAATCGTGGCAACGTATCTGGAGTGGACCGCTTTCCACTGGACAATCCATCGGCACTGGAGGTGGTCTGGGATCACCCGGTGGCTCGGGATAATTTTCAACTGGGGGCTAGTGGAGAATTTGCAGGTGGCCTTTTCCCGGCAGCACCGAACGGCGGTCTGGTTAACTTAGATACCAAAAAGTTCAATGTATATGCAGGAGGCTGTTGGGCGTCGCTCTCTCCGGATAACCGGGGTTTGATCTGGGTGTTTGATGGGCGGCACCGGAACCTCCAGTTTTTTGCGACCAATTCGGATTTTCAGCCAGACGATTCAGGAGATCGGTGGATTGTGAATATTACGGGTGCTCAGGGGATCGATGGGGGCCGCACCTATTATCCCCGCTGGTCGAACCATTCCCGATTCTTTGGGGTTAGTGGTCCAATGCCCCACGGCAATTACGAGCTGGCGGAGATTTATGTGGGTCGCTTTTCCGAGGATTACCAATCAGTGGAAGCGTGGAGCCGCATTACCAACGACGATCGGCCCGACCTTTTCCCTGATGTGGCTGTCTTCCCCGGAAAGATTCAAACGAATGCAAAGGGATCATCCGCTGAATCGTCTGATGATCGGAAACTGGCGCAGAGTGCTACCACGTTTCATACAAGAGGTGTTCTTCTAGCGAAGACACAGCCGCGGACGGCAGACTTAGGAACATACACCTCGGCGTTTGCGGTTTATCGATACCGAGTTGACGCCTTGCCTGAGACCGGCGATCCAGGGGAGGTGATTGTAGCCCACAAAGTGATTGAAGACAGTGAGATGATACGTGGTTTCCGTCGGAGCGTAGGCGACTCATACGATCTGTCTCTGGAGATTTATGATGGAAATCCTAAGTTCCAAGGTCCGAAGGTTTTCTCCGACCTGAACGAAGGAGCGGAGACGCTGTATGTCGACGTATCCAACTGATTGTGACCCTTTTCGACTTTCATCTTCACTGGTATCCTCCTTTTAAAAAGCAGCCTTTTCAAAAACGAATCGGCGAGTTAGCCGCGAAGTATAAAGGGATAGTTGGCGTCGTCTATGATACGGATTTTGTCGAGTGTTGGCCGTCCTTCCTCTTGATCTGGCAACAGTTTGGCTTGTCTGAAGTGGAAGAGTCAGACGTGGCCGTTTCAGGTGTTTGGGAACAAACGGGAACAAAGATTTCTTTCTTTCGCGGGAGCCAGGTCGTTTCGGAGGAGAATGTCGAATTGCTGGTGTGGGGCAAGAAGCCAGAGGCTGGACCACTGGGCGCGATGATCCACGAAGGCGTTTCAAACGATGATGTTGTGATTTTGCCGTGGGGCTTCGGGAAGTGGCGCGGAGCGCGTGGAGAGTTGATTGCAAAGGAATTTGGGAAGACTCGCCCGGGACTTTTCGCGGGTGACTCGGGGACCCGTCCGGATCGCGGAGTCGGATCCCGTTTCATAGCTGGAGTCTGGAAGGAATGGGCGGGTTCGCGGCGTTTGGATGGCAGTGATCCGCTCCCGATGAACGGGGAGGAGGCGAACGCATTCTCGGCAGGAATGCTGTTCAAAGGCGAAATTCCTCGGGTGGGTGACGTGACACAGCTGAAAGCGTGGCTTGTGGAGAACGGAAATGAGTTGGAGCCTATTCGGAAGCCTTTTTCGAGTGTTCATGCGTTGAAGGCCCAAGTGCGACTTAGAAGAAAGGGATTTAGTTTTCCACAAGAGTTGCCTTCTGGCTTTACGGGTGAATCGGATCGCGGCGACATCGAGTCCGCGACGGATCGGTATGCGCGGCGATTCTCGGGAGATGTAGGAGCCTTTTTCTTGGAGCGGCAAAGGACTCTCGCGCTTGAATTGGCAGAGAGGATGAAAACGGAGGAAAGAGGAGAGACAGCATCCTCCCTTCTGGATCTGGGAGGGGGGCATGCACAATACTCTCCGGAATTCCATAAACGTGGTTGGACGGTATCGATATTCGCGAGTCATGAAAGTTGCCGTCGAAGGCCGGACCGTCTGCTGGGTGAAGAGAACTATCGCTTTTCGACAGGGGACTTGCTCCACCTGCCATATCCGGACGATTCCTTTGATGTGGTAACCGCTTTCCGCCTGATTACCCACGAACGCAGTTGGGAAAAGTTGATCGCTGAGGCTGTTCGGGTTTCCCGTTGTGGAGTCATCGTGGACTATCCGGATCTTCGAAGTTTTAATTTTCTTTCCGGTATGTTCTTTCTTTTGAAAAAAGGAATTGAGAAGGACACGCGAAAGTTCTCGATTTTCCGTCGAAAGCAGATCGTGGCCGCAATGAGGAAGGCAGGTGTGGCAGAGTTTCAATGGCGTCCTCAGTTTTTCCTTCCAATGGCGCTCTATCGAATGGCGGGATCAGGCAGATTGGCGAAACGTTTGGAAGCGGTCTTCGGGAGGATAGGACTCACCAGTTTGTTCGGCTCTCCGGTAATCGTTTCGGCGAAAAAGGAGAAGGTTCTGTGAAAAAAGCTCCGGAGAGGTCAGTGGCTATTTTGGCGCCACATCCCTTTTTCATCGAGCGTGGGACACCCATCGCGGTGAGGGATCTTGCCGAGATTCTCTCCGAAGGAGGGTGGAAGGTGACTATCGTGACCCTACCTTTTGGTGACGATCCTCAACTCAACGAGGTTGAGCTGATCCGAACGTTTCGGATCCCTTTTGTCCGCTTTATCGGGATCGGTCTTTCTTTTGGGAAGCTGTGCGCCGATGTGTTTCTCATGGGTCGTTTCTTTCGGATGCTGTTCTTTCGGCGGTTCACAGTTTATCACGCGGTTGAAGAGGCTGTTTTTGTTGCGTGGTGGATCCGGCTGATTTTTCCCGCTAAGCTGGTCTACGATATGGACTCTTGCATGAGCGATCAGATCGTCGAGAAGTTTCCGCGGCTTGGCTTTCTTAGGTCCTGTTTACGATGCGCCGAACGATTTGTGATGAAAAGAGTGGATTGGATACTTCCCGTTTGTCCGGCCCTCGAAGAGATTGCTGGAGGTCTGGCACCGCTGACACCGCGAACCACGCTTCATGATGTTCCACCGCCCCGAGGCGATTTTCCTCAAGACGATTTGTTGGATTTGAAGACGTTGGTGGGAGCCGGTTCGCTCATTGCTCTCTACGTCGGAAATTTTGAAAAGTATCAGGGCGTCGACCTGCTGATTGATGCGATGAAACGGATCCCTGATGTCGAGGATTTGGAATTGGTATTGATTGGTGGCGGAAAGCGGCAGGATGAATTGGAGAGACAGATTCGGGGAAGTGAAGTGGAGGACCGTGTCCATTTTACAGGGCCGCAACCGTTGGATCATCTCCCTTTCCTTTTGGACCAGGCCGACATCCTTGTCTCGCCGCGGACAAAAGGAGTAAACACACCGATGAAGGTGTATTCTTACCTCGCTGCAGGAAAGCCTCTGCTTGCGACAAGAATTTTATCTCATACTCAGATCCTTTCGGATGACGTGGCGTTCTTGGCGGAGGCTTCTGAGAAAGGATTGGCTGATGGTTTGTTGGCTCTGCGGGAGAGTTCCGATCTTCGGCAGCGGCTAGGGGGAAAGGCGAAAGGTTTGGCGACAACCCTTTATTCGAGGGAAGAGCTGGCCTCCAAGATTCTCGGTGCCTATGAACAATTGATGTGAGTGAACCTGTTGACCAGTATGACCTTCTTGTGGTGGGAGGAGGAATTCAGGGTGCATGGGTAGCTCTTGAAGCAGCTCGTGCCGGGCAGTCAGTTCTGTTGGTCGAAAAGGGGGACTTTGGATCGGGAACATCAGCCAATAGTCTCAAGGTCCTGCATGGAGGCCTGCGTTACCTGCAACACGGCAACTTGAAGCGCATTCGTGAATCAAGGCGTTCCGTTCGAGCTTTGCGAGCAGTGGCCGGTGATTTCATTGCGGATATTCCCTTTGTCTTGGAGACGAAGGGTAAGGGAGTCCGTGGGGTATGGGCGATGCGAGTAGCCCTTGGGATCTTTGGGATTTTGTGTCGAGTTTGGTCAGACGGTGGGACCATGGCCAATGGGAGGGTGAAGCGCTGCGATCCCTCGCGGGAAGTTCCGGCTGTTCGTTTCTCTGATGATGCAACGGGTATCGCGACTTGGAATGAAGCGGTCATGAGGAATAGCGACAGAGTGGTTTTTGAAACCATCCGAGCGGCCTGTCGGGCAGGTGCCAGCTGTTTGAACTATGTCGAAGCGACTCAGCTGAAGCGCGAGAAAAGGAATCTTTGGAAGGTTGCCCTCAGGGACTTGAAGAGCGATCGGGAGTGGGAAGCGGTTGCTGGTTGTTGCGTAGAGGCCACCGGAACTAAAGTGGAAGATCGGATGAGTGAATCGGAGCGCCTCGCGGTTCTGCGAGGAGTCAATCTGGTTTTTGATGGTAATCCGTTTGGGAGACGGGCCGTCGGTCTGGAGAGTTTAGACCCTTCCAAAGATCCAGATGCGCTGATTCGACACGGGAACAGGTTGCTCTTCTTTGTGCCTCGTGGTGAGCAGACCATGGTCGGGACTTGGTATGATCGTATCGATTTAACAAATACTACTGTATCCGAGGATGACGTCGATCAATGGCTTTCTGAGATTGAAGAAGTCGCTCCTCAAGCAGGCTTCAATCGGCAAACGCTGGCTTACGTGCATGCAGGCCTCCTTCCAGCAGATTCTCGGCCTTCGGGTGGCGATCAACCGGCAAAGGAAAGTGAAGTCTATCTTCGAGAGTCTGATCATGTTTTGGTGCGCACAGTAAAATACACAACCGCTCCTGAGATTGCCCGGGAGGTATTGCAGAAATTGGAATGCAAGTTAGCTCCCCGACTCGTTCATCGGGAGTTTGAAGAAGTTCCAGATTGGGAGCGATTGCTCTTTGCCGAAGATACGATCGAGCCTTCAGAACTGGCTAGTGCCTGTAAGGCGGAGATGGTTTACCGGCTTAGTGATGTCTTGTTTCGGCGGACAAACGTTGCTTTGGATCAGAAACTTTCGAAATCAAGTCTGATCCGTGCTGCAGATCGACTCGATACCATCCTTGATTGGGATACTGACCGAAAGAAAAGGGAAATTGAAGAGGTGAATAGGCATCTTTGGCGAAGTGAGCCCGAGGAGAACGCAGTAGAATGACACGAATTCCGTGGTCAGAGAGATACAGTCGATGGCGGGCTCCGTTGGACGTGTTGTTGGGCTGCTATCCAGCATTCGCTTTTGGAGGCCGATTGAATCCGAAGATCCTTCCTGTTTTTCACTTTCACGAGGTCACGCCATCGTATCTGCGACCTTTTCTGGAGCATCTTTCGAAAAATGGTTATCGCACGGGTTCAGTAGAAGATATTCTTGAAGTTGCGAAGAACGGGAAAGAGCCCTCTCCGAAGACCGTCGTTCTCACTTTTGATGATGCGTGGTCATCGCTCTGGACAGTAGCGGCCCCTCTTCTCGAAGAACTCGGTATGCAGGCGATTACCTTTGCGATTCCCGGACGGGTATCGACGCAACCGGGGGTAAGAGACACGATTCGGAACCGTCCTGAGCTCACTGATTTAGGGGATGCTGGCGAGGAACCCTTTTGCCGATGGGATGAACTGCGTCAGCTCGACAAAGGCAACGTAATCTCCGTTGAGTCCCATACCTTTGCCCACGAACAAATTCCGGTTTCCAAGGAGGCTACAGGCATTTGGACTGCTGAGGATTGTGAACGGGTCTCGTTGCTTTCACGACCGCTAGTCTGGTCGGGTGAAGAGAGTTTTCGTCCGTACGATGAGCGTGAGATTGGATCGCCAAAGCTGATCACCCACGCGCGGATGTCGGATGTTCCTGCTTTTCGAGGAGAGGCCGCTGAAAATGCTGCGGAGCAACGTGCAGCGATTCAAAAAGACCTCGTTCAGTGTCGGGAAGTCTTCGAGAAAGAACTAGGACGGCCCACACGGCTTCTGTGTTTCCCTTGGACCATTGGAGGGAAAGTTGCGCGGGAGGAAGCTGCGGTTGTAGGATATGAGGCTGCCTTTGCTGACTCTTTTCCGGGAAAGCGGTACGTTCACAAAGCATCCAGCCCATTCCGACTCATGCGGTTAAAGCACGAGTGGATTTTGAAATTACCGGGGTAATGCCCACTTTGGCCAATCGGCGTCGTTTCGAATCTCGGTAATCTCACCGAGATCATCGCGGAGGAGGTCTCGATATTCCTTCTCTAAAAATCGGCTGTCATGAAGAACGATCGTTGCTCGGTGCTCTTGGCTGCGGACGAGTCTTCCGATGGCTTGGTTGACGCGGCGCATACCGGGGATCCGGCAGACGTGGTGGAATCCCTGTTCCTTGTCTGGGTATTCATCGATTCGGATGCGATTGATTGTGGAGAGCTCCGGTAGGGCGGGCCCAACGATGATCGCGGTTTCGATAATCCCTCCAAGAGAGTCGACCGCCTCCGAAAAGCTGCCTCCCAACATGAGAAAGAGGACATCGTTGGACAAGGGGGCTGTGCGGGCGAAGTTTTCCCGTTCCTCGACATTGAGATTTCTGGGCTGGACCTCCGATCGGAGGTGGGGAGCGATAGCACCCAGGTAAGTTGCGATGGTTTCCGCGTATTCGAAGGAGGGAAAGAACGCCGCGACACAACTTGTAGCTCTTTCCGCCAAGTCGCGGATAGTCTCTGCGGTTTTAGGGGCGTAGTTCCCACGCTCTCTGAGGGTTGTGCGGACTCGGCCATCGATGGCAGTGCGAAACTGGTTGGGACCCTGAGCACTTACCCGCACATAAGTTCCCGACCGACTCTCCATGCCACAATCCTCCAAAAAGATGGAAAACGGATCCAGAGTGCCTGAGAAGAAGACGGTTTGTGCGAAGTCCTCGAGCGTCTTCGTGATCCATGGACCAACTTTCAGGGGGAGCCAATCGATTCTTCCTTGAGATGGCGACCAGAGGATTGGGCGAAGGGCTTCGTTTTCCAAAAGGGCGTGGGCGGAGCCCAGTGCTTGCAAAGTGGATACAGTATCTGGAGTCAGCTCTCTCCAATCGACTGACAATTGGGAAAGTGACTCGGCACCAGCTTCGAAGAGGTTTGCGAAGAGGTAAGATTCCGTAGCACCCAGGGCTGAATCCGGGCGGAGAGAGGCGAATTCATGAGTCAATTCTCGCAGCACGGACGAAAGGGGTTTTCCTCCTCTGGCGGCCGATAGCTCGTCAGCTGCATGACCAACGGATCGATCAACGAGGGATCCGCCGAGAGAGGAGGCGACTCGATTCGGTAGGTTGTGGGCCTCATCGATGAGAAGCCAGGTTCGCGCTGGATCGAAACCGGGTTGTTCGAGAAAGACGTGCCGGGACGATGGGGAAAATAGGTAGTTGTAATCGCCGATCCAAAGGTCCGTAAATGTCAGGATGGCCCGAGAAAGTGTATAGGGGCACATCCGATAGGCATCGGCTAGGCGAATGATGTTCTCCCATGTCTTTTCGGAGTTGCCCGGTAGTGCGATAAGCTCGTCGAGGGGGGGAGTTGGTTGTCCTTCGTGAGGGGAACCACATTGATCGGGAAGGCAGTCTTCGCAGGGGAGCGCATTGTAGTGTTCGCGATGGTTCCTCATTCGATAGGTGCGAAAGTCGTTGCCCGACGGAAAAAGGGTAGCTGCTTCGACGCAGGCCTGCTCCTGACCACTCGTCTTTCCCGTAAGATAAATTATGCGGTCTGCTTTACCGACCTTTATGGCTTCGAGAGCGTGCTCCAGAATGATTCGGGTCTTGCCGAATCCGGTCGGCGCCTGAAAGCCAACGATCCGGTGCTGTTCTTCAGCAGCGGAGACCTCCCGGGATGCCTCAACCTGTCCTTCGCGGGAATGGTCTTGAAAGGAAGGCCAGGTGAGATTTTTCCGTTTGGTCGCCCGATTCGCAGAGAACTCGAAAAAACCCAACAGGCGTTCGATGTGCTTTTCCAGATCAGCTAGATCGTTTTTCTGCAGGGGAACCGTCTGTCGAATTGCCGAATCAATATTGAGAAATAGGAGGAAAGACTTCTCCGGGGAATCGATGCGGTTGGACGCAAGAAGGTAAGTGGCTAGCTGGCGGAAATAGCTTGGATAGCGCGTCCGCAACTCGGACTCGGAAAGGGGGAGGGCATCGGTTACGGTTTTGATTTCTCCGAAAACCGCTGTCGTAGCTTCCTCGTGGAAGAGATCGCAGCGTCCGTCGAGGAATAGCTGCCAACCGCCCCTAACGATTTTTCCCTGAACCGGATGCTCGTGAAGAAATTCGTCGGAATGTTCCTCCTGCACGGTTTTGTGCCATGCCCGTCCGGTTTCAAGACGCCAAGTTCCAGAGGTCCCTCCTCGACCCGCTCGAAGTACTTCGAATTCGGCCAGTTCGCGGATGCCGATCTGAACAATTCTGGTTTCTGGATCAATCTTCACGCTAGGAGCGGCGGCTTCAGCCGCCGAAAGCGTAGGTCACGAAGGAGAATCAAATCGGCGGCTAAAGCCGCCGTTCCGAATGAATCATTCGCTGTCCTGAACTTCATCTATATCCAGTCGAAGCGGAGAACTCTTGTCTGCTGGGATTGCACTGTGGTCGAGGATCGTGTGTAGGCTTTCGCGGACGATTCCTCCCATGCTGTTCGCTTTGAGGAATGCTTTGCGTTCATGGTGATCCGCCAGTTCAGCTCTCAACTGCTCGACGTTTTCCTGTTCGGAAATGGTGTCATCAGACATCTCGGCAAGGAGCATTCTGAGGCGTTTGTGGATGAGGTTGATGCGGCGGGTCATCATCGCGTGCTCCTCCAGTTGGTATTGGTAAGCCGTCTCCTTAATGAGGTTGTTTAGGCAGAAGAACACCAACTCGTTGTTGCTTTTGAAGAACTGGGGAAGGTAGGCGTGTTTGCGGCCTTGATAACTCTGTTGATCAAAATCCATCGGGCGGATCCTGAGTTGGAATCCCTCGAAGTCCGGGGTGATGTCTACGACAAAATTGTAGGAGCGCATGTCTCCCAGAAGGCGAAGGAAGCAACGCTCGTTGAATTTGACCAGCTCTTTTGCGAGTCGGATCCGGCTGATCTGAGGATTGTCGAGCCAATCGCGAATAAAGGCATCTCCCGGAATGCCGATTACGTGCTCCTCGACAAGAGTCTGTCCGTAGGTCAGGTAATGCATGCGGTTTGGCGAGAGGAGGTGCTCCAGTTCAAGACCGTAAACCCGAGAGGCATCCGCCTTTTTGATGTAGTAATAATCCTGGTTATCGTTGTGTACGTTGACGATGCGGATCCGGAAAGGATGGGAATTGCCGAACGTGCAGAAGTCGATTCGGTCCATGTAGAGATTGTCTACCGCTGACCATTCTCCATCGGTTTTGAGGATGCCATAGATCTGGGTAAGCGCCTTTGAAATTCGCTGCATATCGGGCTGGGGGTAGGCGACTGTTTCCCACAAAGTGTCTTTGCCCGCTGAATCCCGCAGTGGAACAGAAACCGAATAGTCGAGCAGCTCTTCGTAGGTTACCGGCAGCCTTCGCTCCCGTCCGTGTTTGGCCAGGTAGGAGCGTAGTCCTTCCTTAACCGGGTAAATGGGTTTTTTCCGAGTGGTCTGGAGTTCGTCGAGAGCCTCGTTCTCCTGCATGGATGGTAGGGTGACGTGATCGGCTTCGGATGGCGACTGTTAAACGTCTTTAGGATAGGAGTGGATTGGAGATGGGGAACTTTGAACACTGAACGTCCAACGTTGAAAGACAGCAATCGAAAGGAGCGGTCAGGACATAGGTAACACTGTTCTTGCCCTTTTCACGGCAGAAGCGCAGAACCGAGGCCAATGAAACGATTGGTAAAGGGAGATTGGGACGGGCTGTTCGCACTGGGTCTCGATAACCTGATCATGCTTTTGTTGATCAACGCGCTTGCGTTGGGGGTGATCGGCTTTGATCCGGAACTCCTCTTTACCCGTATTCTCCCCGCCAACGCTGTTGGGCTGATTGTCGGCAACCTCTACTTCGCCCGTTTGGCTCAAAAGTTGGCTGCTGAGACAGGACGAGACGACGTCTGCGCACTTCCCTACGGCATCAATATTTTTACGATTATCGTCTTCACCTTTGGGATTATGCTGCCAGTAAAGCTGGGTGCATTGGCGGACGGTGCAACCGAAGCCGATGCGATCCGGGCCGCGTGGGGAGCTGGCGTTCTTGCTGCGGTGTTCTCGGGTCTTATCGAGTTTATCGGTTCGTTCGCGGCCGGGTGGGTGCGACGAATCACTCCTCGGGCAGCTCTTCTTGCTGCGATTGGGGGAATCGGATTTTTATTTATCGGGGGCGACTACTTTTTTCGCGCCTATTCGTTTCCCTTGGTCGGCATTACGACCCTTCTCCTGACCCTCGTTCTTTACTTCGGAAAGATGAAGGTCCGCTGGGGGATTCCGGGTGGATCCCTTGTGCTATTGGTCGGGGTGATTTTGTCGTGGAGTCAGTTTTGGCTGACTGGTGGTGGACCTTCTGCAAATCTATCCATTTCCACTGATTATCTCGGGTTCTTTTTGCCGGTTCCGGTAGTGGGTGAAATGGTGGCTGCCCTGCCTTACCTTTTGCCCTATTCGCCAGTCATCCTGACGATGGGGCTGATCAGTTTGGTCGGCTCGCTGATGAACATCGAGTCGGCAGCAGCGGCGGGCGATTCTTATCCTACGAAAGGTCCTTTATTGGTGAATGGGCTGGGCTCGATGTTGACTGGGATCTTCGGTTCTCCGTTTCCGACGACGATCTATATTGGGCATCCCGGATGGAAGAAACTAGGTGCTCGGGCAGGCTACAGCAGTCTGACGGGAATCGTCTTTACGGTCATTCTATGCACCGGTTCGATCAGCGTTTTGGCAGGCATCATTCCGATCGAAGCGGGCATGGCGATTCTCATCTGGATCGGTCTTACGATTGCCAGTCAGGCTTTTGAGGCGGTTCCGCGAGCGCATATACCGGCCGTGGCGACGGGTATGGTTCCGGCATTGGCCGCCTTTTCCTTATTGACCATGCAAAGGACTTGGTCCGCCCTGGGTTTTGGAGGCGGTGGAGACGCTCTGCCGACAGATCCGTCGGTGTATTCGGCGCAGGGTCTGGCTCTCTCTGGCATCTTCGCGCTCAATGCCGGATACTTGTACACCTGTATGATTTTAGCCTCAATCACCTGTGCAATCATTGATCGCCGTTTTCGCTTGGGTGCTGCTTGGGCGGTTGCCGGCGCTGTTCTCGCCGGATTGGGCTTTATCCATAGTTTCCAGTTTACAGCGGTAGGCTATCAAGAAACCTTGGGTGACAATCCTGCTTGGGCGATCTATTACCTCATCGCAGCGGGTGTCTTGTGGAGTGTTCCTTGGGTTTTCCGTGAGGTAGAGTAGAGACACTTTAGTCGAGATGATGGGAGTGGCGGCTTGAGCCGCCGATTTGCGTGTTGCTCAAGTGAAACTCCACTTCGGCGACTAAAGTCGCCGCTCCTAAAAATCATCCATGCGAGAGAGAGAATTGGCATGGATGACCAAGGATGAAGAGGGTGGATGCCCTAATCGTAATCTTAATCTTTCTCTTAATCTTAATCTCCAGAATTCGATTAGGATTAAGAGTAGGAGTACGATTAAGGTCTTTAGTTCTAGATTGGGTAGAAGGAGACTTGTTGGTCGACATAGCCAAAATGGCGACGGCGGTTACGCCTCGATAATCATGGCTGAAATCCAGACTTGGTTTTCGAGGGATAAACCCTCTCTTATATCTTTGAGAACAAGAAGAAAATCGGTCCGATCTAGCCGCAAACTCACTCCGTAAGTATTTGTCTTGCCTCTTCGACATCCATTGATGAAGGAAACCAAACAATAGAACTGAGTTCGAATACGGCATTTTCCAGAAGGTAAGGGTCTGTTGGGAAAAGCAAATAAGCATCTCCGTCGTCGAGTGACTGATACTCAAAGTCACTGGTCAGAATCTCCTTGGCATCAGTCGATTCGAGATTGGGTGGATAATAGCCGTATATCGATTGGTGCTTTTCGATCGCTTCCGCGATGACCCATGCTTGTTGGTGGATCACTAGTTGATTTAACTTTCTCCATGAAAAACCTACACCTGCAATCATAGGCACGACGGCTTTCGTTTCGTTTTGCCTTAAGTATAATTCAAGAGTCTTTTCGATCAATTCTGGTCTCTCTGTAGAGATAAGCTCCATGCATTTCATGTATTGCCCCTCTTCAGAGTCAAGGATCTCAAGCATCTTGGTTCTTTGGGAATCGCTTTTCGGTTTTGTGCTTATGCCTCCTTCTTCGAGCGCGTAAACTATCATTTCAGCTGTCTCTCCATTCCGAAGTCTCTCGAAGGAAATTTCATGTAAGATTCGTTCCGAGACTACACATCGCGTGTAAAGAGTCTTCCATAAATCGAGGTTTAGAGATGGCGGTTTAGCCACAGGAGCACCTCTAGAGTATGCCCAGCGTGCTGCTTTGACAGGCAATTGACGAATGTGGACACCGCTAAGGAATGATATCAAGAGGCCATCGTTTGCTACTCGTTGGGAAAATTTAACTAGGGTCTGCAACAAAAATGAAGAAGACCAAGCCGATTCGTTTGGAGCAACAATGGAGAGTTTATACGCGGCTGAAAGAATCTCGCCGATGATCCTTATCTTTTCGATTTCAGGAGCGATCAAATCTGCTCCTAACTCCCAGTTCCGGAGCGGTATCCACCGAGACACTGTTACCGCAGTTTCAACCAGGCTAATTGCGCTCTTTACTTCTTCGCTTTCTAAGATAGCGCGTGCTTCATTAACTACGTTTGCGAACCCGTTCTCCCGTGTATGATTTCTATCGGACAAAGCTAAGTTCTCATGCAGCTCCCTTAAGGCGTATAGTTGGTCAAGACCATCGGAAAATGATTTCCATCCGTTTTGATCGCTTGGAGGAATGGCTCCAAACAACTCAGCATGATTGGTTGCTATGCCCCGTTTGCGATAGTCCGTTCGAAGGTCGCTGGGAGAAATGTCTTCATTGATGTAGTCTAACCAGACATTCTCAGGGTTTGGTCCCTGCTTGTTGGGATTTGAGTAGGCGATCAAGCCTTGTGTGATAGAGCAGACGATGAGCAGTACCTGTCTACTCAATCGGAAACGTCTTGCGGAGGTTTTAGGAGAAACGCTGATGGCGAGTGGAGTCTGAGCGTTTTCGAAGGTGACCAAGCATGTTTTCCTCCGACCTTAACTCACTCCGTCAGAATCTCTTTTGCCGATTTTCCTTGGGGGATCATCGGCAAAACGTGCTCGGTGTAGGGAACTACCACATCGAGGAGATAGGGGCCGTCGTGGGCTAGCATTTCCTGAATGGCTTCGCGCAGCTCCTCTTTGCGGATGACCCGGCGGGCTTTCACGCCGAAGCCGTTCGCGATGCTGACAAAGTCCGGATAGAGCCCGTCGATGTTTTCAGGACTTCCAATGTTATCCGGATCGCCAAGAATCGTTTGTCCGCGGCAGCCTTCGTAGAACCGATCTTCCCACTGAACGACCATTCCAAGATGCTGATTGTTGAGGAGGAGGCACTTGGCGTTGATCTTTTCGATCTTCGCAGTCGCCAGCTCCTGAACGTTCATGAGGAACGATCCGTCTCCATCAATGTCGATGACCTCTTTGTCCGGGAAGGCGACCTTGGCCCCTACTGCGGCCGGGTAGCCGAAGCCCATAGTTCCAAGGCCCAGTGAACTAATGTATGTGCGGGGATCTTTGAAGCGGTAGTATTGGGCGGCCCACATTTGGTGCTGACCTACCCCTGTTGTTATGATCGCTTCGCCATTGGTCTCTTCGTAGAGAACCTCGATCGCTTCCTGGGGAAGAATGTGGGGACTTTCCTGATACGTAAACGGATGCTCCTTCTTCCAACCATCAAGAGTAGCGAGCCAGTCGCTCAGGTCAGGTTTGGCAAAGTCCGTTGAGTCGACGAGTTTGTTGAGTCGCTCGAGGGCGTCCTTGACTTCCCCAAAGATAGGGTAGTGGGCCTTCTTATTCTTGTGATGCTCGGAGCGGTCGAGGTCGAAGTGAACGATTTTGGCATCGGGTGCAAACTTATCGACGGCCCCGGTGATGCGGTCGTCAAAGCGGGCTCCAACGCAAATGAGCAGATCACTCTCACAGACTGCCCAGTTTCCAGCAACAGTTCCGTGCATTCCAAACCAGTAGAGGGAGAGAGGGTGGTCCGGATCCATGCAGCCGATCCCCATCAAGGTCGAGGCAACGGGAATGCCCGTCTTGTCCGCAAATTCGCGCAGTGCCTTCGTCGCATGGCTGCTGATGATTCCACCACCTGCGTAAAGGACCGGTTTTTTGGCCTCTTGGATCAGGCCGAGAATTTCCAGGAGCTCATTGTCAGAGGCATGAGGGGGCTTCGGGTAGCCGGGCAAGTGGAGTTCCTTTGGAAAGCGTGGCTTGAATACGGCCTGCTGAACGTCCTTTGGAATATCGATAAGAACCGGCCCAGGGCGTCCGCTTTGCGCAATGTGGAAGGCTTCTTTGATGACCGTCGGAAGGTCCTCTTTCGTCAAAACCATGTAGCTGTGTTTAACGATCGGCATGGAGATCCCGAGAACGTCGGTCTCTTGAAAAGCGCTCTTCCCGATGAGGCTCTGGTAGACCTGGCCAGTAATGGCTATCAGCGGAGTGCTATCCATATACGCGTCAGCAATACAGGTGATCAAATTGGTCGCACCCGGTCCGCTGGTGGCCATACAGACGGCAGCTTTACCCGTTGCCCTCGCATGGCCATGGGCCATAAAGCCCCCGCCTTGCTCGTGGCGCGGGAGGATCGTGCGGATCTTCTTGGATTTGACCAAGGCTTGGTGGAGCTCCATCGAAGCTCCGCCTGGGTAGGCGTAAACCGTGTCCACACCTTCGCGTTCGAGGGCGGCGACCATCACGTCCGCACCCTTCATTTCGGGTCCTTCCTCATACTGAGGCTGGAACTGAAGAATTGTTTCCGGCGACTGTTTGGCGGTTTTGGTAGACATGGCTTTGATCGAAACCCACCACCAAAGGCAAGAAGGCGTGGATAGGCAAGCATTTCATCCTTTCCTTTTCCCAGGTGTGGTGTGTCAATCAGGCGATGCCTCGCATACTTTTTCTGGGTGATATCGTCGGCCGTCCGGGCCGGGAGATTTTGCAGCAGCGACTAAAGGAAGTCCGCCAGACCCGTCAGATCGACCGTGTTATTGCCAACGGTGAAAACGCTGCGGCCGGGGCTGGACTGACCTCGCGTTTGGCGAGGGAGATTTTGGATGCAGGGGTGGATGCGATTACTTTGGGCGATCATTTGTGGGATCAAAGAGGCTTTGCGGAAGAGATCGGTAGTCTCGAAAAGGTCTGTCGTCCTGCGAATTTGGATGAAAGCTGCCCAGGTCGAACCCATCTCATCATCGAGGGAACGGGTTACCGGTTGGGGGTTTTTACCGTTCTTGGCCGGGAGTTCATGAAGGTAAAAGGGGCCTGCCCGTTTCGGACGGCGGAAAGGATGGTCGCAGAACTGAGGCCGCAAGTGGACGCCCTGTTGGTGGAGATTCATGCGGAAACGACTTCGGAGAAAATTGCGATGGGTTGGATGTTGGATGGCGAAGCAACTGTTGTCGTTGGGACCCATACTCACACGCCTACTGCAGACGGCAGGGTCCTTCCGCGTGGCACAGCCTACATTACAGATGTGGGAATGACCGGTCCCTACCAGAGTGTCCTGGGGCGTGATGTGGAACCGGTGCTTCAGCGTTTCCTAGATGGAATGCCCAGAAAGTTCACCGTGGCTCAGGAAGACGTTTGGATGCGTGGCGTGATTGTGGATTTTGACCAAAGGGGGCGGGCCACAGGATTGGAATCGTTAGCGGTACCGGATACCGCGAGCGAGGCGGGATTGTAGAGCGGAACGCGATCTTTGGACGCCTCGCCTGAGGCGTCGGTGTCATTACCTTATGGAGGGACATCGTCCTCGATTTCTGTTCCATCCAGCCGGCTCCCGGACATCGAGGCCGATAGCAAGCGAGGGAGATAGCGAACGTTAAACTTTCAACGCTAAACGTCCAACGTTAACAGACCCTCTTACTTCGATGTTCAGCGTTGGAAGTTAAACGTTCTCTTCACTGCGAGGCCCCGGACATCGAGGCCGATGTCCCTCCAATGGATATTTTCACAGTAAGGAAAATGTCCCCCTAGAGATTCAGTCGCTTCTCAGCAACCAATCCACTGATGGAGCGTTCCGATCTCCGGTGGTTGGGAGATTGAATCATAGCCTCGCGGGCTGTCGTATTTGTGAGAGAGTTCCATCGCTTCTCTAGGGGTCATTCCGTAGCGCTTGCGAAAGAGTCGGTGAAAATAGGAAGAGTCCGAGAATCCCCATTTTTCGGCGATTCGGCGAACGGATTGCGATGTGTTTGGACCTTTCATCAGTTCACGGTAGCAGGCAGCGAGACGTTCGTTTTGGATGAAGGTGCGAATGCCGCCCTCATCGCGGAACATTCGGTAGGCAGAAGAACGGGAAAGTGAAAAGTCTCGCTGAAGATCGACCAGTCCCAAGTTTTGGCGTCTTAGGTTCCTTCGCAAATAGTCCTTGATTGCAGGGAAGTTTGCGTCCTCTGAAACAGACTGCCCTTTCCATTCGGATTCCAACAGGCTGTTGACTAAACTGATGAAGGCATCTCCGATTGTAGAAGCGTCGGACACGATGAAATTACTCATTCCATCAAACACGGCTTTCAGACTATGGGAGAGGAGCCGACCTCCGGCGGAGTCCAGGTCCCAGTTGTGGATGGGTTCCCGTGCAAATATGGTTGAGCAAAGCGGCACCCGGTCTCGCGGGATGATCACCGAGAGCTGATGTACTGCGGTCGATTGCTTCGAAAATGATCTCGCCCAGTCTTGTAGCACGATTTGTCCCGTTTTGGTTTGGATCGGCGTTCCGTTGGCCTCGCCGAACTCCTCTCCGCTTTGGAGAAAATGGAGGGCGAGGTGGTCGGATTCTCCCTTGCGGACATGTCTCGGGGTGCGGTCGAAACGGGTCGCCCCGTAACGAGTCTCACCAAAGACCAAACCGTCAATCTCACAAAATCGAACAGAGGAATCAAACCGCCCATTCGATTCCCGCTTGCTCGTGTGGAAAACCGGTCGGCAGATCTCGTGCCAGACCTCAAAGCCGTCATGGGCTGATCCGTCTCGGCCATCAACGGACACTACCGGCAACTTAGGAATGGAGGCTGTATTAGATTCGCTCATCGGATTGGAAAGGGGGTATAATGCCGAGATCAGCCAAAAGGCAAGAGCGGGTAGGAAGATGAAAACCAAGTAGCCAGCGGACATCGAGATCTGTGTCCAACAAAGTGTTCTGATGTTGTGGGGCCCTCTATTATAAGGTTCTCCGCAAGAAGAGAAAACCCCACCGTGTTCGCAACACGCAGATCGCGAACGTTGAACATTGAACGCTAAACATCCAACTTTGAAATTCGATGTTCAGTCTTGGAAGTTGAGCGTTTAAAATGCGCCTTTTTTCTGTGTGCGCGTCCCTCCACTGGTACTCCAGTCCAATGATTTTTGGTACTCCAGTCTAATGACAGGACGCGGGTCTCTTTGATATTCTTACCGCTATTTTTTGTGAGAAAATGATGCCTTTGCCAAAGCGATATCAACTGTTCCTTCGCACGGTAGTTGCCGCCGTATGCGGACTTACTGGAACCAGCACTCTCGCCGTCATCAATGTCACCGGGATTGTCGATCCGGTAAACGAGGCCCCTGATTTCTTTTGGACCAACGGCGGTAACTCCACGGTCGATGGCACGATCGGCTCCACCACCGATTTTGGCACTCTCACCGTTAATGGCGGCAGCAGACTCGACCTTGCTTTCGGCAGGATCCAGAGTGGCGGCGCGATGACGAGCACGGCAACCGTCACCGGAGCGGGGAGCATCTGGGACGTCAACCGGCAAATGATCATGGGCGAAAGCGGCCAGACTAATCTCCTCATAGAGAACGGCGGGTCGGTCCTCGTCGGCGGAAACCTCGCTAGCCTTGGCGCTGGGGCGGGAGCAACGAGCACCGCGACGATCACCGGGACGGGATCCACTTGGAACATCAATGACTCAGAAGTTGGTGAATTGGTCGTCGGCGCGGACGGAGAGGGCATCCTCAACATCAACGCTGGCGGCAAGGTGACGAACAGCAGGGGCACCCTCGCGCGTAACTCTGGCAGCGTGGGCTCCGCGACGGTGAGTGGAACTGGATCGCAGTGGGAAAATACTCTCGAGCTTGTAGTGGGCCGGATTGGCGACGGAACGCTTCGGATTGAGGACGGTGCACTGGTCACCGCGCCCAACGTCTTTATTGCCCGCGTAGGCGGTTCGACGGGGGATGTTACCGTGAACAACTCCCAACTGACAGCCACCGGGTTTGTTTCTGTTGGCAATGAAGGCGAGGGAACGCTGCTGGTGGAAAACGGCGGGGTGGTCTCGGGGGTCGATGGTTTCGTGGCGGGTCGCTTCGATGCCCCGAACCCAAACGCAGTGGGCACGGTCACGGTCACGGGAGATGGCTCGCAGTGGAACAACAGCGGGGATCTCTCCATCGGGAATAGCGGGACCGGCACTCTCGATGTCTTGCTCGGCGGGCTTGTTTCCAGCCGCAACGGCCTTTTGGGAGCAGACAATCTCGCCACGGGCACGGTATTGGTCAGCGGCACGGATTCGCAAAGCGGGACGCCCTCCCAATGGACGATCACCGAAAACCTTACCGTTGGCGACCAAGGGCAAGGCACCTTGACGGTTTCCGGCGGCGGGGTGGTTTCGAGTGGCAGTGCCACTTTGGCAGATAAAAACGGCTCAACGGGCACGGTCAACGTGAACGGCGCGGGCTCACAATGGAGCAACACCGGAGTGCTTGTCGTCGGCGATCTGGGCAACGGCACTCTGAACATCTCAGATAGCGGGGTCGTCTCCAGCGGAAGCGGCACTCTGGGAAGAGCTCAGAATTCCAGCGGCCAACTCGTGACCGGGACGGGTGTGGTTACAGTGACGGGGAGCGGCTCCGAGTGGAATGTAGACAACGCTCTGCGGGTCGGTCAGAGCGGAACTGGGCAGCTCGACATTTTGCAAGGCGGTGCCGTGACGAGCGGCAGCGCTATCATCGCCGATCAAAACAACGGTGGGCTCAACAGCGATGGAAGAGGCACTGTCAACGTCGATGGGGATGGGTCGGACTGGACGGTATCGGGCGACCTCACCGTTGGCAATGAAGGCCCTGGAACTCTCAACGTCTCGAACGGCGCTAAAGTTTCCAACAGCGGCACCGCCGTCATCGGAGAGGCCGGCCGAGGCACCGGCACGGTCACCGTGACGGGCACGGACTCCGTTAGCGGCACAAACTCCACTTGGACGAGCAGTGGCGATTTGACAGTCGGAAACGAAGGAACCGGTACGCTCAACGTCAGCGACGGCGGGCAGGTCAGCACTGACGGCGCAGCAATCTTGGGGCAAGCCAGCGGCGGCGTGGGCGCCGCAACGGTGACGGGCACGGATTCCCGGCTCGAGGCCGCGACTGGCCTCACGGTCGGTGACGCGGGCGATGGCACGTTGACTCTGGCCGACGGAGGAGTAATCCGTGTGGGCAATGCTTCCATTCCCGACGGCACGATCACCATCGCCGCCCAGGCCAGTTCCTTCAGCACCCTCAATATCGGCGATGGCAGGGCTCCGGGCTTGGTCCAGGCAGGCGAGATTACCCAGGGTGCGGGCGACGCCACCGTCAACTTCGCCGTCACCGGGGGCAACTACTACTTTACCCACGACGGCACCGCGACCGGTGCGCCCGTGGCGCTCACCGGCGGAATCAAAGTCAACAAAGGACTCAACGGCACGATGATTCTGCCGCAGGCCGCTCACGTGACTGGCGGGATTCGTATTTCGGATGGCAGGCTGGAGCTGACGGACGGTGCATCCGTCACCTCGGGAGCGAACGATTCCATCACCCTCGGTTTGATCGATGGGCTCACCGGCATCTTTACCCACGACTCCTCCGGAGCCAGCAGCGCGGGCGTCATCTCCTTGGGCGAAACCACCGGTTCGGGGGGCATATTGAACATGATCGATGGCAGCATGAGGGTTAACGAGATTTTCGTGGGCGAAAACAGCACCGGTACGCTCAACATCTTCGGCGGCGCGCGCTTCGAACCCCGCCAGACCGCCATCATCGGGAGCAGTGCCACCGGCGTGGGTGTGGTCAACCTCGGTGGGCTGGGTTCCCTCCTCTCGGTCGGCAATGATTTGACGGGGACGGATGCCACCAGTCTGATCATCGGCGACAACGGCACGGGCACAATCATTGTCTCCGACCGCGCAATCGGCGGCAGCATCCGCAACGCAATCCTCGGCAACGCCAGTGGCAGCATGGGCACGCTCAACGTCTCCGGCATCAACGCAGCCGACGGAGAGGGAGGCTTTGTTTTCGTGGAGAATGTTATCATCGGCGAGGCGGGCACCGGCATCATCCTGGTGGAGGACGGCGGCTTCGTCGAAACCCGCGGTGCGGCCACCCTCGGCAACACCGCCACCGGTCAGGGCACCGTTACCCTCACCGGCACGGGCTCGGACTGGTCGGTAGGCGAAGACATGAACGCCGGAGAAGTGAGCCTAATTGTTGGCAACGCCGGCACGGGCACGCTCAGCGTCACCAACGGCGCGACCTTCACGAATGCGCAAAACGCCGTTCTCGGGCAAACCAGCGGGATCACCGGCACGCTCAACCTCCTCGGCTCTTCGACCCAAGGGGAAATCGGCGGGGACCTTATCATCGGCCAGAGCGGCAGGGGCGTCATTAATCTGGATGGTGGCGCTCAGCTGCAAAGTCTACAGACGGCCACCGTCGGTGAGGCGACCAGCGGAGTGGGCGAGGTGCAGGTCGCGGGCAGCGGTTCCCAATGGACCGTCGGCGGTAACTTGACTACCAGCGATCCCGGTGCCCTCACCATTGGCGACGCTGGCACGGGAACGCTCAATGTCTCCGACAACGCGATTGTAAATAGTGCCCGTGGGATCACCCTCGGCGCGGCGAGCGGCAGCAGCGGCGACGCTACTGTCAGCACGGGTGCGGACTTCATCAGCGTTGAGAACCTCGTGGTCGGACAAGCGGGCGAAGGCATCCTCAACGTGCAGAGTGGTGGCATCGCCGAAACTCGAGGAACGGCCACCCTCGGAGCTGTGGCAACCACCGGCGTGGGCACGGTCACCGTCACAGGCGGAGACTCCGAGTGGAACGTCGGCGCAAACCTGACCAGCGGCACCACCGGCATGATTATCGGCGACGCGGGCACGGGCACTCTAAACGTTGAAAGCGGTGCGGACGCTATCAGTCAGCGCAGCGCCATCGTCGGCAATGCTTCCAGCGGTGTGGGCACAGTTAACGTGACTGGAGGCACTTCCCGCTGGGGTGTCGGCACCAGCCTCGATGAGACGATCACGCTCACCGTCGGAGCGGAAGGGGCTGGCACCGTCAATGTATCCAGCGGTGGATTCGCCAGCAGCATCGTAGCCACTCTGGGTCAGGCGGCGGGATCCTTGGGCACCGTCACGGTGACAGGTAGCGGTTCAATTTTTACGGTGAGCGGCGGTTTTGGTGGGACGAACCCTGATACCTTTTTCATTGGGGATGCTGGCACGGGCACGTTCACTCTTGTTGATAGCGGAAGGGCACAAACCTTTTCAGCTACGCTGGGACAGGCGCAAGGCGGAAGCGGCACGGCCACAGTGACAGGTGCAGGCTCAACCTGGGAAATGTTCGGTGATCTTTTCGTCGGTGAGGCTGGCACGGGCACCCTCACTATTGCCGACGGCGGAGAAATAAGAGACTCTAATATTGCCTCGAGTATCCCCGGCGACGCCATCATCACCCTCGGCGTTGATGCGACTGGCAGCGGTACGCTGAACATCGGCAACGGCGGAGCGGCTGGAATTCTCAGTGTTGAGGAGGTCACGACCGGCGCAGGTAGCGGTGTGGTGAACTTCAACCACACCGACAGTGACTACTTCTTCACGCGCGATGGCACTGCGACCGGCGAGGCCGTCGCGCTGACGGGTAAGCTTTCTCTGAACCATAACGGTGCTGGCCAGACCACCCTGGCCGAGGCGGATTTCTCCGTGGCGTCCCTGCAGGTGCCAAACGGTACTCTGATGATTGCCTGGAATAGCACCCTGGGGGGAGATGGCACCGTGTCGCTCGGTGCCACTGCGGGGCAAACCGGCACCCTCGTCTACAGTTCCCAAGGTGCAAGCTCCGTTGGTGATATTCTTCTCGGGCAAAACGCTGGGTCGGAGGGAATTCTCCAGGTCATGGACGGTATGCTTCAGGGCACCAATGTGCTCGTTGGTGACAGAGGGGCTGGCAGCCTTCAGGTGTCCAATGGTGGCATACTGGATGCGAATTCTACCCAAATTGCGGATTTTACCGGGTCTACGGGTTCTGTCACCGTGACTGGCACAGGCTCGCAAATGCTCAACAGCGGCGATCTTACTGCCGGTATTTTTGGCAACGCCACGGTGCGGATTGAAGCGGGTGGCCTCGTGACCAGCGAGAATGGCTGGATCGCGCGCCGGGGCATCTCGACCAGCAGTGTGATCGTGAGCGGGGAGAACTCCCGGTGGACCAATGCCGGGATATTGACTGTCGGCGAATTTGGTACTGGCAGCCTCCTGATTGAAGATGGCGCTGCCGTGACGAATACTCAGGGCTCGATTGGGGCAAGAACGGGTAGGGGCATGGTGACGCTGACCGGAGCGGGGTCGACCTGGGAACTTTCCGGAGGTTTGTCCGTCGGTTCTGAGGGAGAAGGTAGGCTTGACGTCACCGCGGGCGGGGTTTTGAGAACGCCGGACAACACCCCTGCGCGCATTGGTCGCCTATCAGGTTCCATCGGAGTGGTGCGCGTGAGTGGTGCGGGTTCCCAATGGATCTCAGGTAACCAGGTTGAGGTTGGAGTCGACGGAGAGGGTACCCTTATCTTGGCCGAAGGGGGTCGAGTGAGTGTGGGTAATAATCGTTCTATCCGCATGGGTTCCAACAGCGCCACGCCCACTAACGTGAGTCTCTTGCAAATCGGCGAAGGCGGTGCCGCCGGGATCGTCGACGCAAATGCGGTTGACACCGCGGGCACAGGCACGGGTACGGTCAGCTTTAATCACAGCGACAGCGATTACCATTTCACCCGCGACGGCACCACACTAGGCGCGGCTGTGTTGCTTTCGGGCGCCCTTGCGATCAATCATACAGGCTCCGGCCAAACCACGTTGACAGGTCCCAACACTTACACCGGAGGCACCACGATCTCAGCCGGCACCCTTCGCTTCAACGGTGGCGGCATCGGCAACGGCCCGCTCGGCACCGGTGTGGTGACGGTTGAGTCTGGCGGGACGCTCGCCGGGGCTGGCATAGTGATTGGTACCACCACCGTCTCCGGGACCCTTTCCCCAGGAAATTCGGCGGGAGCAATCCGTTTTCGCTCCGACCTTGTCCTTGAGTCTACTGCGACGACGTTTATTGAGATCGAAAGTGTGACGAGCTTCGATCAGATTGAGGTGGACGGAAATATTGCCTATGGTGGGGAGTTGCTGATCGGTTTTCTGGGAGGCTACATTCCGGTAATCGGGGATTCTTTCCAGATCTTCGATGCGCCGAATGTGATCGGAGGAATGACCTTTACGGACGTGAAGTTCCAGCAGAGCGGGTTTGGAGGGACCTTTGATGCGCTGACGGGGTCTCTCGACATTACCGCAGTTCCCGAGTCGGCGGCGACTTGGTTGATTGCTTTGGGGTCGGTGCTCGCGCTTTTGCGCCGGAGACTGCGCTGCTGATTGGAGGGACATCGTCCTCGATGTCTGTTCCATCCAATCGGCTCGCGGACATCGAGGACGATGTCCCTCCATGGATGCGTCTACGAAAACGACAATCGGTTTAGCTCTCCTTGATAAGGCCAATCTTCAGGATGGGCGACGAGCCCGGCACGGACCGGATTTTCCCTCACGTAGTTCCACTTTGCGGTGTAGGAATCCGCGTTGCGCATCTGGGTGTCCCAGAAATCCCTTTGCCATGAAAATCCCGGATCGGTTTTCCGGATTTTAGTGGTAAAGGCCCGCTTCCAGTAGCTCATCCAGTTCTTATGGGTGCCGCTCGGATTGCGGGCGGGCGAACAAAAGAAATGAACATGATCGGGCATGAGCAGGAACCTGCCGATCCTCCAGCGATCGGCGCGTTGGCAAGCATCCGCGAAAGCATCGAGGGCATCTTCTGTAGCGAGTCCGGTCCTGCGGGATTGGGTGCAAACTGTGACGAAAATTAGGATTGAGCAGTTGTATCGAGAAATAGGCGGATGATGGGCGGGCCGTTTCCGTTGCGGGAGAGGATTTTCTGGGTTTGAAGGATTCACGAGCGGGTTTTCGCCAAAATTTTCCTTGGAGGCAATAATTGCGGCGCCGTTTGGCATGCTCGCGGACATCGAGGAAGATGTCCCTCCATGGGCGCGTGTTGGGACGCCGTCTCGGTGTCCGCGTTGCGTCCTGCTGGGGTCCATTGGGCTGAGACTCCAGTCCAATTGATTTTGGTACTCCAGTCCAATGACAGGACTGTGGAACTTTGGTAGAGTAACGGCTATTTTTATTTTCGTGTTCGCGTTTCGAATGCAGCACTATCTTCCTTCCAGAATGATGAAACCTCTCACGCAGCTGATTGCTTCCAGAAGCCGCTCAATTCTCCCGTCCGGAGCCTGTTTTTTGGCGATAGCTGTCATTAGCTCCGGTCCGGCCTTTGGCATCATCGAAGTAGAAGGTAGCTTTGATCCGACGGACGCATCCTTCTGGATCAATGGCGGCAATTCTGCGACTTCAGGCATCCTCGGTACGGCGGCAGGCAACAGTACACTGGACGTCGATGGAGGATCGTTGCTTGCACTGGATGAACTGATCACAAGTGACGATGGCGCGGCCACGTCCACCGTCACGGTGACCGGCAGCAACTCACGAATCAATACCACGGCGAACATTTCGATCGGCGAATTTGGTGTTGGCAATTTGACCGTCTCCGCCGGAGGATCGGTAGAAGGCGAGGAAATCAAATCCAGTAACTGGCTGGGCAGCGAGGGAACGATCAGGGTCACGGGTGCGGGGTCGACGTTGACCGCTCGCAGTCGGCTGATTATTGGGGAGGAAGCTTTGGGTCGCCTGGAAATCCTCGATGGAGGCGTGGTCAATACACTCGAATTGGCGGTTTCCAACTTGGCTCAGTCCGAAGGACACGTGACGGTCAGCGGCAACGGGTCGCAGCTCAACGCCACGGATGAATCCAATTTTGCTTCGGAAGATGATGCGACGTTGACCATTTCCGACGGGGGTGAGGCCACCTTTGATGCACCCGTGTTTTTTGGCCGGAACGGGGATATGGAGGTCTTGGTGGAGAGCGGCGGGCGACTGCAGGTAGGCAGTTTGCTGGCTGCGCAGGGCTCTGGCAGCGATGTCGGTGTGACGGTGACGGGAAGCGGCTCAGAATTCATCATCGATGCAGATGCAACCTTTTCGGATGATGGAAACTCGACGGTACTCATCAGCGATGGCGGGCGTCTTCAAGCTGGAAGTTTGTTGACTTCATTTTTTACTCCTGGCGAAGCGGTCGTGACTGTGACGGGAAGTGGTTCGCAGTTGATCGTAGATACGGACTTCACGCTTTCCGATGACGGCACTTCGTTTCTGAACATCCTAGATGGTGGCTTGGTCGATGTGGCGGGCGAGTTACGTGCCGCTGCGTTTTTAGACAGTTCTGAAGCCACGATCAACGTGGATGGGGCTGGCAGTGAACTGGAAGCGGACCTGCTGGTTATTGCCCATACCGGATCGACATTTTTGAACGTCACCAATGGCGGCACCATTGACGTAGCGGGCGAAATTATCGTCGGTGGTGATGGCGAGACGGGCATAGGTTTTGTCAACGTCAGCGGCGGATCGCTGGTGCGGAGCGGATTGGACACGCTGATCGGCGATAGCCCTGATACGGTCGGAACGGCCACGGTTACCGGAGCGGGCACGCGATGGGAAGCCGGCCAGTTATGGGTCGGGACGGCCGGCGATGGCACGTTGAACCTGTTGGATGGTGCTGAAATGTCGGTCACGGGCCCCAGCCGGTTGGCCTTTGAAGTCGGCTCCGCCGCGCAGGTAAACGTCCGTGGTAGCGGCACAGTCTGGAGAGGAACCGGCAGCGATGGCGAATTGTTGATCGCTCAAGGCGGGGCCGCCACGGTCAACGTCTCGCAGGGCGCCCGCATCAACATGGACCAGAGCATTCGCGTTTTCTCGAACGGCACGATGAACCTGCTGGTCGATGGCAATAATATGGTGACTGCCGGCAACTCAGAGGATTTTGTCAACAACGGCACGGTCAATTTGTTGGCAGGGGCCGAGTTGGCATCCGGGACATATGCCCCGATCTCTGCTGGTGGCGGTCTTTCCGGCGCCGGAACTTTCCAAGGTGTCGGCGGAACCTGGAACGCCTCTACCAACGAGTTCGAAGTCAGTGCCATCACTTCCGATACCAGTGGCGACCTAGGCGGGCGACGCGTACGGTACGCTCCCGATCTTGTCGTCGGTTTCAGTGAAGGAGTCGGAGCGGAGACGTTTGAAGCAACCGCTTTGGACGTTACCTCCATCGACGGTCAAGACGTGCTTATCGCCTACGATTTCGAAACAACGATGCCCGATCAACTCACGGTTCTTTCCTTTCAGATCGGTTCGGGAATCGACGACAGTTTGCTGAACATTTGGTTCCAAGCCGACGGTTCCACGATCTGGTCCGCTTTCACTCCGGTAATCCAAGCCTATGATGGCGACCAGTTCAGCTTTGGGGTTACCCAATTCAGTAGCTATGCGGTTACCGTCGTTCCCGAGCCTGCGACGACCTGGCTGATTGCATTGGGTGCCGCGCTTACGCTTCTGCGGCGGAGAAGACGGGGGTGATTGGGACGCCGGCCTCGGCGTTTGAGTTATAGTCTTATGGAGGGACATCGTCCTCGATGTCTGTTCCATCCAATCGGTTCTCGGACATCGAGACGATGTCCCTCCAAAGATGTGTCCACGAAAAAGACAATTGATTCAGCTCTCCCTGGTAAGGCCAGTCGTCCGGGTGGGCGACAAGGTCCCGCGAACCGAATGCGACCGAACCTTTTTTACCAGGTGTTGGGTAAGAAGAAACCACTTCATTGTCTCCCACCCTTGAGATAGCGAGCGTTCAACTTTGAACGCTAAACGTCCAACGTTAAGAGATGTCCCTCCTTCGATGTTCAGCGTTGGAAGTTAAACGTTTAAAGTTCGTCTTTTCCCTGGGTGCGCGTCCCCTGCTGGTACCTGAGTCCAATTTATTTTGGTACTCCAGTCTAATGACAGACTTTCGAAGATTTGGTATTCTTCAGGTTTTGTCTAATGCCTAACCGATAGATTCTACAATGAAAACTGGCAGTTTTTTTCTCTGTTCCATGATCACTTCAGTCCTTTGGGTTGCAGCTCCTTTGCCTGCCCAAATCGCAGTAACTGGGGTCACTACGCCTGATAATTCTGGTTCGTTTTGGACGAACGGTGGGGACTCCTCGACCGACGGGGTAATAGGCTCCGAATCCGCTGTCGGTACGCTGACGGTTGAGAATGGGAGTGTGCTGGATCTTTCGACTGTGGGTATTCTGAGTCCCGGTGGCGGGGCCGTTAGTTCGGCCAGCGTTACGGGGTCCGGGTCTCAATGGAATATTGCGGGGGGTAGCAGCAACTCGTTTCTGATTGGAGGTGCGGGACAGGTGACTCTCAGCGTGCTTGCCGGAGCAGAGGTAAGCAACGGAGGCAATGCCTTCGTTGGTGATTCCAGTGGCAGCAGTGGGGACGTCACGGTATCCGGTGCGGGTTCTCGTTGGGAGAACACCAATGGCCTTCGCATTGGCAATGATGGCGACGCCTCTCTTACTATTTCGGATGGCGGGGTCGTCACTAATTCGAGTTTGGTGAATACGAATAGCAATGGTCGATCGGTCATTGCCTTTAGTGCCAGCTCAACGAGTATGGTCACCGTTACGGGTGCGGGATCGCAATGGCTGAATCAGAATGCCAGCAACAATCCTACGGCAATCGATGTAGGTGGAAATGGGGATGCAACTCTTCTTATTGAAGCGGGCGGGATCGTTTCCAACGCCAATGGACTGGTAGCCCGCGGCAGTAATTCCACCAGTAGCGTGACGGTGACTGGGACGGATTCAACTTGGACCAGTTCCGGCCAGATGAACATTGGCGTAGGTGGGGTTGGCACCCTCCTTGTTGAGGATGGGGGATCGGTGATCAGTAACCAGTCCGCGATTGCCGCTAACGTGGGCTCAGAAGGAAGTGTGACGGTGACTGGCAGCGAATCAAGCTGGGTAACTAACACGATGACGGTTGCGAATCGGGGTGACGGTACGCTCAACGTGGAGAATGGCGCTACGGTAACCGTGAACTCCAGTGCCAATCATAACATCGCCACCCAAGGCTCCGCGGTGGGGATCGTCAACGTGATCGGGGCTGGTTCTCTAGTGAGCCATTCTGGTCGGGTTGAACTGGGCCTACGGGGAACGGGTATCGTGCGTGTGAGTGAAGGGGGCGAATTTGCAACCTCCAGCGGAAATGGAATCCGTTTTGGCGCGGGAGGGGGTAACGGCACCCTGCAAATTGGTGTCGGTGGAGTAGCCGGAATCGTCAACGTTGTGTCCGTGAATGGGACGGGCAGCGTAGTCTTCGACCATACCGACAGTGACTATTTTTTCACCCGAGACGGTACCGATGCTGCGAATGGGGTGCTCATTCAAGGCGGTTCAACGGTAACCCATCAAGGCTCCGGCCAGACGACATTTACGGCGACCAGCACTTACACGGGCGGGACGAACATCAGCGGTGGGACTTTGCGTGTCACTGATGTCGGAACGAATGCCTCGGTTCTGGGCACCGGAGAGGTAACGGTTGAGTCGGGAGGAACTCTGGCCGGAGAAGGAACGGTTCTCGGTGCTACCGAGGTCTCCGGGACTCTTTCCCCCGGCAACTCGTCGGGAACACTTCGTTTTGCCTCTGATCTTACGTTACAGGCCACCTCGGAGACACTCATTGAGTTGGAAAGCTTGACGAACTTCGACCAGATCGAGGTAGACGGAGATATCACCTATGGCGGGGAGCTCTTGATCGGTTTTCTGGGAGGCTACATTCCGGTAATCGGGGATTCGTTTCAGATCTTCGATGCGCCCAACGTCATCGGGGGAATGACTTTCTCGGATGTAAAGTTCCAGCAAGACGGGTTTACCGGTGACTTTGATTCAGGAACGGGCACTCTCAGTATCACGGCGGTCCCAGAGTCTGCAGCGACCTGGTTAATTGCGTTGGGAGCCGCGCTCACGCTACTTCGGCGGCGGGGGCGCAGTTGATTGGGTATTGCGAAAGGGTGCTTGCTCTCATAAATGACTGCCTGAAGAACCGCCACTTTCTGTCCGTCATCGTGTGCGGATGGTCTCTCCTGCTTTCATCTTCCAGTCTGTATGGCGTTATCGAGGTAACCGGGGATACGACACCCGATAATTCTGCTTTGTTCTGGTCCAATGGTGGGAACTCCGCGACCAACGGGACGATCGGTTCCGGGTCGGCTGGAGGCACGCTGACCGTCAATGGGGGAAGTTTGCTTGCGCTTCAAAATGCCGATATCACCAATTCGGGTGTAGGCCCCGTCAGCACCGCAACCGTCACCGGAATTGGTTCGCAATGGAACATGTCGCAAGGGATCCGGGTTGGCAATGAGGGGATGTCCAGTCTGACGATTTCGAACGGCGGGTTGGTGACCAATTCGACCTTTCAGGGGATTCCCGGTCCCGGCCGCTCCGTCATCGCCTTCGGTAGTGGCTCGACCGGTTCGGTCACGGTCACGGGAAGTGGTTCGCAATGGCTGAATCGCGACCCGAACAACACGGCGACTCGCACAAGTTTTGATGTCGGTACGAATGGCAATGGCTCTCTGTTGATCGAGGCCGGCGGCTTGGTCTCCAACGATGATGGCATCATCGCCCGCAACGCCAGCTCGACCAGCACGGTGATGGTGACCGGGATGAACTCCACATGGGACAACAGTGACCTCTTGAACATCGGCCAGGGCGGCACAGGCACGCTGAATGTTGAGGATGGTGGTTTCGTCACGAGCCGTATCGCCACGATCGGCGGCAATGCTGGTTCGAATGGAACGTTGACGGTAAACGGTAGTGGTTCCGTCTTGGAAACAGAGATATTGACGGTGGCGAACAACGGAACGGGTACGCTCTATGTCGAAGCCGGTGGTGTGGTGACGGTGAATACCAATTTTTTCCGAGTGGTTGCTGCCCGAGAGGGGTCGGTGGGTGTGATCGAAGTGACCGGAGCCGGCTCTGAATTAAACTATGCGGCGGATCAACTGTTTTTGGGAAACCGGGGCGTAGGCACATTATTGGTAGCAGAAGGGGGTGAGATCAATCTTGGTGCCAACCAGACCATCCGTTTGGGGGAAACGGGAACAGCAACAGGCACCCTGCAGATCGGTGATGGGGGTGCGGCGGGTATCGTCAACTCCCGCCGGGTCGAAACGGGTGCAGGGACGGGCACGATTGTATTTAACCACACCAACAGCGGTTACTATTTCAGCCGAGACGGAACGGCGAGCAGCAATGGTGTGATCATCGAAAACGGCACGGTTATCCTTCACGAGGGTTCCTGGGAAACCATCTTTACCGCGAACAGTACCCACGACGGCGGCATCACCATCTCCGCGGGAACCGTCCGCATCACCGATGTGGGTAATGGGTTTTCTTCCGCCGCACTGGGCACGGGACCTGTAACGGTCGAGGCGGGAGGGACTCTGGCCGGTGAAGGAACGGTGCTTGGCGTAACCGAGGTCTCGGGCACACTTTCCCCTGGCAATTCCCCGGGGACGCTTCGTTTTGCCACCAACCTTGTCCTTGAGTCTACTGCGACGACGTTCATTGAGATCGAAAGCTTGACGAGCTTCGATCAGATTGAGGTGGACGGAAATATCACTTACGGCGGGGAACTCTTGATCGGTTTTTTCGGTGGCTACGTTCCAGTGATCGGGGATTCGTTTCAGATCTTCGAAGCGCCGAACGTCATTGGAGGGATGACGTTTACGGACTTGAGGTTCCAGCAAAGCGGGTTTGGAGGAACGTTTGATGCATCGAACGGAACTCTAGACATTACCGCAGTTCCCGAGTCGGCGGCGACTTGGTTGATTGCGTTGGGGGCGGCCCTCACGCTTCTGCGGCGGAGAAGACGTAGTTGATTGGAGGGACATCGTCCTCGATGTCTGGATGCGGTTGGAACCGCCAAGTTTTGATCGTTGCCCGAATGAGGGCGAAAGATGTTTTGGTGCGGTCGCACACCTTGGTGGTTTCGGTCCCCGGACATCGAGGACGATGTCCCTCCAGTGAGACTCCAGTCCAATGGATTTTGGTACTCCAGTCCAATGACAGGCCGGTGGAATCTTGGTAGTATGAAGACCGTCTTTTTTTCAATGTCTGCCTTTCGAAATCACGATCATCCTATTTCCAAGACAGTGATTGTTGCGGGAATTCTTGTTCTGTCTCTTTTGATGGGGGGGCTGAATCCGCTCTCCGCTCAGATTTCGATTTCGGGGAGTCGGACTCCCAGTAGCGAGTCTTTCTGGACCGGTGGAGGCAGCTCCAGTGATGATGGCACAATTGGTGGCAACAACAATGCTGGCGTCCTAGAGGTCGAAGGCGGCTCTCAGCTTCGCCTTGCCAATGGCGAGCTTCTGGGCCCCGCAACTGGAGAAATCAGCTCGGCAACGATATCCGGGGTCGATCCTTTCTTGGGAACTATATCTTCTCGATGGAATCTCACAGGGAACCTTTCCGTCGCTTCACAAGGGTTGGCCACTCTTACGATCGAGCTTGAGGGTTTGGTGAATGTCGCCCAGGACGGGATTCTAGGGGAGAGTTCACTTGCTCGTGGCACAGCCACCGTAACCGGTAGTGGCTCGCAATGGAACATCAATCAGCGTCTTCTGGTGGGTGACCAGGGCAGGGGTGATCTAACGATTTCGGACGGTGGCGTGGTGACCAGCGCAAACTCGCCAACAGACGAATTCTCCTCCATTGCGTTCGAGGACGGATCCAGAGGGACGGTCACGGTTACCGGGATAGGCTCGCAGTGGTTGAATCGGGATTCTGGAAACAACAATCCTACAAGCATCAATGTCGGTCGAAACGGTAATGGCACCCTTCGGATCGAGGCGGGTGGTTTTGTCTCGAATGCGGATGCCGTGATGGCCAGCGGTGTAAATTCTGTAGGCTCCGCAACAGTTACCGGGAGTGGTTCAGAGTGGAGTCAAACGGGTAACCTGACCGTTGGCAGTCGAGGCGAGGGAACGCTTAGGATTGAGTCGGGCGGAGAGGTGTCCAGTCGTAGCGGTGTCATTGCCCAGATCGAAACTTCAGACAGTGAAGTCACGGTGACCGGAACCGATTCGCAATGGACTGTCGCGGAGGAGATCGAGATCGGGAGTAGGGGCACAGGAGCACTCACCATTGCAGATGGTGGAACCGTAACCTCCCTCCAAGGTTTTCTGGGATCAAACGTAGCGGGTGACGGCACGGTCACTGTGACCGGGATGGGTTCGCAATGGAAGATCGGGAACGGGCTGACCAGCGATCCCGCTTTGGTCATCGGAGCGGATGGCAGGGGGATCCTGCGAATTCTGGACGGAGGTGAGTTGACGACTACACGGGACGCGGTCTTGGGTGGCGAGCCCAGCGGTAACGGCACTGTAACGGTTTCGGGATCGGGCTCAGCTTGGATCGGCGAATCAAAACTGGTGGTGGGGGAACAGGGCACCGGTGAACTGACCGTGGCGGACGGTGGCCTCGTGGTTACGGGACGCATGGGAATTCTTGGTGATACCGAAGAAGGCTCCGGGACCGTTACCGTGACCGGAGGTGGTTCGCTGTGGAATCTTTCACAACGATCACTGATTGTTGGCAGCAAAGGCAATGGAACCCTCGGTATCGAGGAGGGTGGAGCGGTCAGGAGTTTGAAGGCTGTGATCGGTTCGTTACCCGATTCGACAGGCATCGTGACCGTGACTGGGGAGTCAACCGAGACCGGAAACGCATCCATCTGGCTCGTCAGCGAAGGGATCACCGTTGGCGACAGAGGTGAGGGCAGCCTCGACGTGGAAGCGGGCGGTGAGGTAACAAACGAAAGCGAACCCTCATTCATTGGTCAGAGTGGCGGTGTGGGGAACGTACGAATTGTTGGAGCGGGCTCGCGCCTGAATCTGGGGGGCTTGCTTAATCTTGGGAATAACGGGACCGGACAACTGTTGGTTGCGGACGGAGGGCGAATCAACATGGTGAACGACCAGGGTATCCGTATCGGACTCCGGTCTTCCGAGAGTATCGGAATACTTCGGATTGGTGAAGGCGGGGCGTCTGGTATCGTTAACGCCCCGCAGGTATTTACTGAGAATGGCACAGGCACCGTAATCTTCAATCACAGCGATAGCGGGTATACGTTCTCCCGAGACGGCGCCTCCGATGGTGCCGGTGTGGAAATCAACAGATCGACGGCCCTCGTCCACCAGGGTTCCGGTGAAACGATTCTTACCGCCGCCAGCAATTACACGGGTGGCACAACCATCTTGGATGGCATCCTGCGCATTACGGATGTTGGCAACGGAACAACCTCCGGAGCACTGGGTCGCGGAACGGTGACGGTCGAGTCGGGAGGGACTCTGGCCGGTGAAGGAACGGTGATAGGTGTAACCGAGGTCTCCGGCACGCTTTCCCCCGGTAACTCAGCAGGGACGCTTCGTTTTGCTTCCGACCTTGTCCTTCAGTCCACCTCGACAACCTTTATCGAGCTGGAAAGCCTGACGAGCTTCGATCAGATTGAGGTGGACGGAAATATCACGTATGGCGGGGAGCTTCTGATCGGCTTTCTCGGAGGCTACATTCCGGTGATCGGGGATTCGTTCCAAATCTTCGATTCGCCGAACGTAATCGGAGGAATGACGTTTACGGATGTAAGGTTCCAGCAGAGCGGATTCGAAGGGACCTTTGATGCACCAAGCGGAACTCTCGACATTACCGCAGTTCCCGAGGCGGCGACGACGTGGTTGATTGCGTTGGGTGCGGCGTTAGTGGTTTTGCGACGGAAAAGGTGGGGGTGATTGGAGGGACATCGTCCTCGATGTCTGTTCCATCCAGTCGGCTCCCGGACATCGAGACGATGTCCCTCCAGAGTTACGATTTAAAGTTCCACATTCGCGCTTTTTGTCCTTCTGAAACCCGAAACCCGGTTAAGCCGGTCCGCGGACATCGCCGTTCGGCAGCCTCAGGCCGGGGAGGCCGATCTCCCTCCAGTGTTTTTTCGGTCTCGCGCTTTCTTTTGGTTCTCCTCCATCCTTCGATGATGGCTCAAACCCTTCTTCTCGATGGATATAACCTGACCTTTCGCAGTTTTTATGCAGTTCCAGAACTGACTCGATCCGATGGTTTTCCCACGAATGCTCTCCATGGTTGGGTAAAGACGGTTTGGCGATTGAACGACATGTATCCCGACGCCCGGATCATTGCCTTTTTTGACCTTGATGGCGATCGGAAGCGGGAGGAGTTGTTACCTGACTACAAGGCCAACCGTTCGGAGATGCCGGACGAGCTCCGGAAACAAATTCCTGAGATTCGGAAGGTGACTGAGCTGATGGGAATCCGGGTAGTCGAACAGAGTGGGGTTGAAGCGGATGATCTAATTGCTTCCGCGGCAAAGTTGATTGGAGAGAGCGGGGGAGAAGCGGTGATCGTTAGTGCGGATAAGGATATGGCCCAATGTATTGGTGGCCCGGTTACGCAACTTTTGCCCCCACCCACGGCAAACCCGCGATTGGGCTGGCGCACCCTCGATGAATCAGGGGTGCAGGAAAAGTTTGGCGTTCGTCCGGACCAGATTGCGGATTACCTCGCGTTGGTCGGGGATACTTCCGATAACATTCCGGGTCTTTCCGGGGTAGGACCGAAGACGGCCTCGAACTGGCTGCGCTCTTACGGGACCATAGAGGCAATCATTCAAAACTCGGGTCGGCTCAAACCGCCGCGTTTTCAAACGAAGGTGAGTGAGGAAAGAGAGAATCTACTGCGTAATCAGGAGCTGACGCGGTTGGACCGAGGGCACAGTGTTTCTCTCGAAGCAGTTTCACCACAGACTTCAGAGCTGCGCGCGTTTCTCGAGGAGATGGAAATGAAAGCGACCGCTTCGGAGGTGGAGAAACGATATGGAGGCTGAGTCCTCGATTTACCAACGATGAGTAGTGTATTGCGAACCGTAAGATCGGCAGCTTAAGCAGCCGTCCCTGTCGCAGTCACCGCCGGAGAGTCTTGACCAACTGGGTGATTTGAAGTGGGATTCCGCACGGATGACCCTCTCTTACGTTACAAGATCAAGCCTGCAGATTCTCTTTGTTGGGGTTTTGGGTCTGGCCCTTGGCTCGGTGAGACTATCCGCTCAGCTCGATTTGGTCTTTGAAGATCAGTCTTCAGCTTTCGACGCGAGCGATGTCTGGATCACTTTTGATAACGGGGGAAGTGCGACTCCGTTCGACGTCACGTACACGCCAACGGGCGGCTCCAGCACACCGATCACTTTCGGCACGTACAACTCGGGCGGGTCTACCCTGACGAACCATTTAAGTTCTTCCATCCGCCTTTCGGAGGTGACGGGGAATCGTTTCACCGTGAACTCAGTGAGCAGCGTGGCGGTTTTCGTCAGTTACGGCTCCGGCTTTTCCAACTTGCAGGCGTCTCCTTCGTTTTTCAGTGGGGCTCCGGGGGCTGATGTCACTTATCAGAACTTCGAACTCACACGAACAGGTGGTTTAGGTGATCAGGGAAATTTGACCAACATCAATTACTTTACTGCTCCGATGAGTATCCGTAGCTTCTCGCAGGGCTACATGAGTGGCACTACACCAGTGCAAAGTACGGGATTTTCCCAATCAACTGTGCAAATTGCAAACCGACTGGCCGCACTATCCTCATCGAATTCGGTCTCTACCGGGGGAACGCTTCGCCGCTACGTCGGGCCATCGACCTATGCGAGCAACCCTCCCTATCCGAGCTTCTCGAATTACCTAGCCTCGGTCCACGCCTCCGGAGTCACCAATACCATTCAGAACAGCAATGCGTTTCAGACGAATGGAGCCACTTCGACGACGGGAACGAACTACAACTTTACCTTTACACTGACCTCGGTGGTCCAGTCCGACAACACCATCGAATTGACGGGTGAGATTACGACCGAAGTGAAAGACAATGCAACGGGCGTGACGACCTCAGGTGCTACCTACGCGAATGCCGACATCACGATTTCAGGAACGGATCAATCCGCCGTGGATCAGATCATCTACGGTCAGACGGCTGTTCCGGCTGCTCTTGCAGACGACGTCACTTACGGCCAAGGCTGGACGGACTGGGCTGCTTTTGTGCAGAATCCTGCGAACAATTTGACGGATAGTTTTCCGGAGGGTGTGGCCTTGGATAACCTCACTCTTACGCGAACGGCGATCGGTGAGATCACCACGGCGATTCTAATGGGTTTTCTCGGGAACGTAATGGTGGTAGATGGGAGTCCCTTGAATACCTTGCCGAGCGAAGACTGGTGGAAACTGGATCCCCTTTTGGCCTTTGACCAGATCCAGTCGGATCCGGATAACTACAACCAGTGGGCGGATGTCATTTACGATGCCTCAGCAAACGGAGCCTACAGTATTCCGTTCTCTGACCGCTTGGGAACCGGGCCATTGGTCAACAGTGTTCAGTTCAACCTTAATGGCACCGACTATGACATTGATGAATGGGTGGTGGGATTCGGAGACCCTGTTAGCGTAATTCCGGAGCCCGGTTCGGCAGTGCTTCTCGTCGGTCTTTCGGTAGTCGGACTCGCCCTTCAGCGTCGGCGTTAACGGAGAGGACAGGCAACCCGCCGGTTGGTTTCCTAGTCCAGCTGATTTTTAGGATTTTCTGGATTGTAATCGGGTTGACCTGATCCGCCTTGCTCGACCTGCGGCGTGTTTTCTTTCTCCCAAGGGTCTTTCTCTCCGAATTCATTCTTTTCTCTTTCGAGGAACTCGATTCTAGCAAAGTGATCTTTGTCCGACCCTTGAAGATCGCCAGTTATTCGAGCAGTCCAATAAAAAATTAGCGGAAGCAAATAAACTGCAAAAGCCAAGCTGGCAGAAATCGCTAAAAACCGAGCCCACGAAGGCCAAGAAACACTAAATTCTAGAAGAGCTTTCGTGGGAATGAGCAGGAACGATAGAACAACTAAGACGAGATAGAAGGCAAGAGCTCGAAATAGAACACTCCAGCCAAGCCGCCATTTGCTAATTCCTTCAGTTATTTTTTGTCTTCGAATAAAACCTTACTCTCCCGGATCGTAGATAAAGCCGACACCGTGAACGGTGCGGAAGGCGGCGTCGTCACAGTTGTGCCGCTTAAAGAGATCCCGAACTTTGACCACATATTGGTCTAGGGATCGACTTTTCAGATTTGCGTGTGGACCCCAGACCGCATGAATCAAACTCTTTCGAGGGATGACTTTCCCCTGGTTACCTACCAGATGAGCGAGAATCCCAAGTTCTTTCCGACCCAAAGTCTCTACAGAACCGTCAGAGAAACCGATTTCCATCCGCGCGCCATTCACGGTTGCGCCTAAAAATTCAAACGGTCCGTCGGCAACGGTTAAGTTAGGAGTCAGGTTCATGTCATTGCGGGAATCGGTTCGCCGCAGTACTGAGCGGATGCGCGCGATGAGTTCCCCGGCACTAAAGGGTTTCGTAATGTAATCGTCCGCACCAACATCCAGTCCTTTAACCTTTGCAGACTCTGAATTCTCACCCGTTAAAAAAATTACGGGGACCTTGGTCTGGCTTTTTTGGATATACTCTAGTAACTCGAAACCACTCCCGTCGGGTAAAGAGATGTCCAAGAGGACAAGATTCACGTGATTTTTGCTGAGATACTCCTCAGCGCGATTCACTCGGTCAAAAATCTGCCCATGCATCCCGGCTTCCGAAAGGTGCTCGGCAGTGACAGTGGCGATGGCTTCGTCGTCTTCTACAATAAGAATCAGGGGCTTGGAAGTGGTATCCATAGAGAGAGGAGAGACCTTTGTGATGGTGGCTGAACTAGGCTCTTGCCTAGCAAGCGGTGTAACTCCTCTGCTGGTTTTTTACAATAACAATACGCATTTTCTCTTGAACCTGCCTGCTTAGTCATATGCTGGGTGAATGAGCGAGTATCCTCCAATTCTGAACTTAGGCCTCCCGAAGGGTAGTCTGCAAGACGCGACTATCCGTCTTTTTGGGATGGCGGGATTCCGGATTCAAGTGAGCTCCCGGTCCTATCGGCCGTTGATTGACGACCCCGAGCTGGAAGCGAGTTTTGTTCGAGCGCAGGAGGTTAGTCGGTATGTGGAGCACGGATTCTTCGATTGCGGTTTAACAGGTCTCGACTGGGTTGAGGAAAACGATTCGCAGGTCGTGGAAGTTTGTGACCTGATTTACAGCAAGGCCTCCACTGCGAGGTCGCGATGGGTCCTGGCCGTTCCCGAGGACTCCGATATCCGGGAAGTAAAGGACTTGGAGGGAAAACGTGTCGCTACTGAGGTCGTGGGAATGACGAGGCGGTTCTTGGAGAAATACGGTGTATCAGCCGAAATCGAATTCTCCTGGGGAGCTACCGAGGTCAAAGTCCCTGATCTCGTCGATGCGATAGTCGACCTCACCGAGACGGGTAGTTCGCTTCGGGCGAACAAGCTTCGAATTGTTGAAACAATTCTTTACACAAACACAAAGTTGATCGCGAATAAGGAGGCTTGGGAGGATCCGATCAAGCGAAAGAAGATTGAGGATATTGCGCTTCTCCTCACCTCGGCACTGGAGGCTCAGAATAAAGTCGGGCTGAAGCTGAACGTTCCGCGTGAAAAGTTGGACGACCTACTGGATCTGTTGCCTTCGCTACGCGAGCCTACTATTTCTCCTCTTACGGCTGAAGATTGGGTCGCCGTAGAGACGATTATGGATGAGAAGGTGGTCCGTGAGATCATCCCTCAACTCAAAGCCAAAGGCGCTGAGGGCATTATCGAGTATCCGCTGAATAAGGTGGTTTATTGAGAGAGAAGTTTGGCATGGATAGCCATGGATGGAGAGGATGGTCACTCGTAATTCTGATCTTCCTCGACGTTCTAGTTACGGTTCCGCGACGCCTTCGATCCTCACCTCGATCCTCTCGACCCGAAAGTTGTTTTGGCGGGCTAGCAGGAGCATTCGTAAACGAAGGCAGTCGTCGTGAATGACTTTCTCTTCTTTAGTCTTCCGGCAGACTAACTTCATCTCGACAGAGCCTGGCGGATCGTTCGCGTAGAGTTGTGTGGGATCGTCCCGAACGATTTTTCGGAGAATCCCTGCTCCTATGAGGAGTGGGAGGTTGCGATAAATCGTGGGGAGGGAGATCAACCCGTCAATCTTGCGTGCCTCATCCAGCAGGTCCTCGGCGCTAAATGGAGAGGAAACACGCTGTGACGCTTGAAGCACGACACGCCGGGGAGTCGTCAAACGCTGGCCTTGAGCCCGTAGGTGTGAGGACCATGCTTCGCTTATGGCTTCGTTCTCTGAGGGCGACGGATCGCCTTCGGTCACGCCGCCTCCAGCTTATACCTAATCTCAAAGAGCACATTTCCTGCGGAAGACAATGAGTCGTCCCGCGCACGGGCCATGGCAGACTCGCAGAAGCTCTCCAAATCGGGCTCTTCAAGACGAATGGGCAAGCTCCCATTGTCGTACCCGCCGCATCCGCTGATCGCGATTTCGAGGTTCTCTTCAATCCACTCACGAAGAGGTGCCAAGGCCTTTTTTTTCTGCGGAGAGGCCGCGGAGAGAAGATCGTAAAAACAGCGGAGGCAATGGCCAGGGTGGCGTGCCGGCACCCGAGTCATTTCATAAAGATCCAGTATTTGATTGGCTTGGCGGGAGAAAGGTTGGCAAAGCGGTGTGATGATTTGCCGTGGTAGAGCCGGGCAGTTCGACGACTCAAGTGGCTTGATTGACATTTTCTGAGAATTTCAGATCTGAGAACGAATCGCAATGGTAAAGCAGGATGGTAGCAAAAAAACACCCCTCCCACGTCGGAAGGGGTGTTTACGCCAACGGCGTTGAAAAGACCGTGCTTTACCGCTCTTGGAATTCTCCGCACCAGTCTTCGGAACGGGTGACTGGGAACCTGGTTTCAAACTGGGTTTCCTCGTCAACACGAAATACCATCGTCTGGGGAGCGCGAACGCGGCATTCGCCTTCGTTTTCCTTCTTGGCATTCCAGTACTTGCAAGCCGCACAGGTCTTGGTCTCGGTTTTGGTTGTGCTCATGATTACTCCTTGGGTGTGACTGTGTCTTGTATTATAAATCAGGATACACAGTGGGCCTGTTCGAAGTTTTCCGCAAGTGCTGCAGACGACGATTCAGCACTTGTGAATGATAGTCAGTCGCAAAAAAGTCTCAGAAGCGATTGGGTCTCAATCTTCGACGAGTCCGGCATCATCTGAGGGGGCGAACCGGCCACTCTCAAAGGGGTGGATGAGGATTTCGAAGGCTTCGTCCAGCGAGTCGAGGATTCGGAAAAGACTAATGTCTTCAGGTAAAATGGTACCCCACTCAACGAGACTGGAAAAATTCATGGTGTTCTCCCAAAACTCTCTTCCGATGAGGAGGATTTCGATTCGCTTGGAGGTCTTCCTTGTCTGGACAAGAGTGAGCATTTCGAAAAGCTCGTCGAAAGTGCCGAATCCGCCGGGAAATACGACAAGGGCCTTTGCGTGGTAGAGGAACCAGTACTTTCGGAGGAAGAAGTAATGGAAATCAAAACTAAGTTCTTCATCGCAGTAGGGATTCAGTTTTTGCTCGAACGGAAGACTAATCCCCAAAGCGATGGATTTGCCTCCGGCCTCCCGCGCTCCCCGGTTGGCTGCTTCCATAATTCCTGGGCCGCCGCCGGAGCAAATGTGAAACTGACGATGAGGATCTTTTTGCTCGAGAGACCAGCGGGTGAGGCGTTCAGATAATTCCCTTGCCAAGTGATAGTATTTTGCTGCTCGTTCAATCTGTTTCTTGCGGGCAGTCAGCTGATCCATCGCCTCCTTGGACAATGAAGGACCGCCATGGGTTGCTTCCATCTCTTCCAGAAGTTCCTCAGCTCGTTCAGGAGCTGGATTCCGGGCGGATCCAAAAAAGACGATCGAGTTGTGAACATTTTCGTTGCTGAGGCGATAACCCGGCTCGGTTAACTCGCAAAGCACTCGAATCGGCCGAGCAAACCTGCTGGCGATAAAACTGTGATTGTTGTATGCTTTTTCCGGTTTGGGGCTTGGGGTTTCCGGGTTCGCGAATTCTTCTTCCTTGTTCATCCGTCTTTTTCCTGTACTACTTTAGTGCTTTATTGTTTTTGTGGTAAGCGAAAGTACAACAACCCGCCATTCAGAGTGGGAGGGTGCCCCGTCTGATCGGCGTTTCGACTGGTGGACACCCGCCGCCATGCTGCTCCTTGCGATCGCCGGTGTGTGTTTTATCCATTCGGCCCAAGCGTATACCGGCGGTGCGCTTTGGAGAATGCAGATCGTTTGGATCATTCTTGGTATTGGCGTGTATGCTTTCGTTTCACTCGTGAATTACAAGATCCTTCTGGAGAAAGCCCATTGGATTTACGCCGGTAGCATTGTACTCCTCTTGCTTGTAGAGACTCCTTTGGGGGTAGAGATCTATGGTTCCCGACGTTGGATCGACTTGGGTCTCTTGAATTTGCAGCCCTCTGAGCTGGCGAAAATCGCAGTAATTGTCATGATCGCCAGCGTGTTGGCGCGATCACGGGTTGGTGGTTTCAAGGATTCGCTGAATGTTCTTCTCAAGGTCGCCGCAGTCGCCGCGATTCCCATGGGCTTGATTTTTCTCCAGCCGGATCTTGGCTCGACTCTCGTTTTTCCTCCTTTGGTTTTCGGGCTTCTTTACGTGTCCAACCTGTCGGATCGTTTCTTTTACGTTTCTTTTGGAATCTTTGCCCTCCTTCTCGCGATAGTAGCCTTCGACTCTTATCGGTATTACCAACACACCTACGGGGCCGACCCGGATGTGGCGGCCGTTGCCGAGCGGCCCGACTATGAAGATCTTTCCCTTTTGCCGCTACACGACTACCAGAGAGACCGAATTTTGTCTTTCGTTGTCCCGGATCTGGTGGATCCGCGTGGCATCGGAGACAGCTGGAATGTGAAGCAATCGAAGATTTCAATTGGTTCAGGAGGTGTTTTTGGCAAGGGATTGGGAGAAGGAACCCAGGCCCTTCTCGGCTACCTGCCGCCGGCGGTAGCCCACAATGATTTTATCTTCGCGGTTCTTGCGGAGGAAATTGGTTTTACAGGAAGCGCGGTGGCGCTTGTGCTTTATGCAGTAATCATTCTAAACGGGTTCCGAATTGCGGGTTTGTCCCGCGACCGCTTTGGAATGTTACTCGCTGTCGGGGTTAGCGTCCTTCTACTGGTTCATGTCTTCATCAATGTTGGCATGACCATGGGCTTAACGCCGGTCACAGGCTTACCGCTTCCGTTCATGACTTACGGAGGCTCATTTCTTTTGAGCTGTTGCGTTCTCCAGGGACTGATCCAGTCCGTCTATCGATTCCGAAAGGATTTTTCATGATGAGACGACTGGCACCATATCCAGAAGCTTGCGGACAAGACAGCCGGAAAGGGTTCTCCATGACAACACACCCAAAAAAAGGAAAACATCATGGAATCATCACCAGAATCCCCAACCTCACCAGCAGCCGAGAACAAGGAAGATACAACCCATCTGGATGAGTTGGAAAAGCCTCCGGTAGAAAAGCCTATCGAGGTCATACCGGAGGAAAAGCTGAAGGGAGACGCCGACAAGCGTTCAAAGAAACAACCAATGGTTACCCGGATTGTCCGGGCTTTACGCAAGGAAAAGAAGGACTTTGCAGAGTTGGTCATCAATTCCGAACCGCTCGAGACGCGGGTAGCCCTTTTGCGAAACGGGGTGCTCGAGAAATTTGAAGTCGAGCGTCAGGGGGACGATCGGATGGTCGGAACGATCTACAAAGGTAAGATTCAGAACCTTGAGCCGGGTTTGAAGGCGGCCTTCGTTGACATCGGCGAGCCCAAGAATGCTTTCCTTCACTATTGGGATATTCTTCCGGCGGCGAACGACAATTCGATTGAGATCGTCCGTGACAATAAGAATACGAAGAACAACGACAAAGCCGGCGAAAAGATCACCGTTAAAGATATACCCAAGAAGTATCCGGTCGGCTCTGATATCGTTGTCCAGATCACCAAAGCAACGATAGGAAGCAAGGGACCGCGCACTACGACTAACATCGCTCTTCCGGGCCGTTTCATTGTTCTTATGCCTTTTTCCGGGCAATGTGGAATCTCACGAAAAATAGCGGATAAGGAGGAGCGCGGACGCCTGAAGCGAATCCTGCGTGACCTTACCATCCCAGAAGGTATGGGGGTGATTATCCGAACGGCCGGGGAAGGAAAGAAGGATCGTTACTTCGTTCGCGACCTCCACTTACTGCTGAAGAAGTGGGAGGAGATCCAAGAGAAGATGAACTCTTCGAATAAGCCGGTTTGTCTCTATCGGGAGCCTGATTTGGTGGAAAGAACGGTGCGTGACTTTTTGACGGAGGACATTGATCGGGTGATCATTGACAATCCTGACGACCACTCCCGGATGTTGGATTTAGTGGGTCAGATCTCCAGTCGTTCGAAAGCAAAGATTGCGATTTTCAAGGAGAACATTCCGATCTTCGAGCGGTTCAATGTAGAACGCCAAATCGAGCAGACCTTTATGCGGAAGGTGCCGCTTCCCAGTGGTGGAGAAATTGTGATCGAGGAAACGGAGGCCATGGTCTCCGTCGATGTGAACACTGGAGGTCACAAGGGTGGTTCAAAGGACGGGAAAGACTTCATCGTTCGGGCAAACCTCGAAGCGGCCGCAGAGGTGGCGCGCCAAATCCGCCTGAGGAACATTGGTGGCCTGATTGTGATCGACTTTATTGACATGAAGCAAAAGCGGGATCGCAACGCCGTTTACCAGAAGATGAGGCAAGAGATGGCCCGTGACGCGGCGAAGAGCCATGTCCTTCCCATCTCTCAACTAGGGCTTCTTCAGATGAGTCGCCAGCGCCACAAGGAAAGTCATTCCAGCGGAATCTACACTTCGTGCCCCTACTGCAACGGTCGTGGTATTGTAAAGTCTGCTCGCACGATCAGCGTAGAAATTCAAAGAAGGCTCGTGAGCGTTTCGCGGCATGCTCGAGCCTCAAATTCAGTCGAGGATCCTCTCTTCCTGCGGATTCTTCTTCATCCGGTGAATCTGGAGAGGCTTCGGGCTGAGGACGAGGCGCATCTGATTGAATTGGAGCGTAGTTATAATGTGAACCTTTCGTTCCGTGCAGATCCGTCCTATCACGTTGAGAATTTCAAGATTCTCGATGGAAAGACAGGACGGGAGCTGCACTAGAGGGAGTCATGAGAATCCTCCTTGCCTTCGACAAATTCAAAGGTGCCATGACTGCGGGGGAGGCCTGCACTGTGACATCCGCTACGTTACGGTCAGCCTTGCCGGAAGCGGTGATTGATGAGGCACCTCTGACTGACGGAGGCGAAGGCTTTTGCTCCATACTTACGGAAGGAGCTGGTGGATACCTTGAGTGGCACGAGATCGTAGATCCTCTTGGCCGTCCGCTGTCGGCTCCGATTGGCTGGGTCGACTCCTCGGATCTCACCGAGACTGCCCGCGGTCTGGTCGGTCTCGAAGACGGGAAGCGGATTGCGGTTGTCGAAATGGCTTCAGCCAGTGGTTTGTTGCTGCTCGATCCGTCCGAACGAGATCCTTGGAAGACGAGCACTTACGGTACGGGTGAGCTCATTCGCATCGCAGCAGACGACGGGGCGGATCTGATTCTTCTTGGAGTCGGAGGAAGTGCGACCAACGACTGTGGGGCAGGAGTTTTGGAAGCATTGGGGGTTGAGTTTACGAGTAGGAGAGGGTTTACCCCTCGACCAGAGGATTTGGGTGATGCGGATCGAGAGATCAACCCTCTTCTGCGGAAATCGTTTGGAATCACTCCGGCCCAATTCTCTGAGATTGATGCGATTGAATTCTCTTCGGCCCAGTCTCTCCCGCCGGTGTTGATCGCTTCGGATGTAGAGAGTCCACTACTTGGAGAGGCAGGTGCGACCCACGTTTTCGGACCGCAGAAGGGCCTAAAGGCTGTTGCTGAGATGGAGTCGGCGGTAGAGCGATTGGCATTGCTTCTCGCTAGTAGCTCCAGGCTCTCTCCTGATCCTTCCTCTCCGGGAATGGGGGCCGCCGGTGGTATTGCTTTTGGCCTTTCTGCCCTGACGCAGACAAGGATTGTGCCGGGATTTTCCTTGGTTTCCGAGTGGATGGGATTGCCCGCGAAGCTTGAGGCGGCGGACTGGCTCTTTACTGGCGAGGGTAAACTGGATAAGGGTTCGCTGAGTGGTAAAGGCCCGGTAGCCCTCCTGCGGTCCGCTGCACGATCCGATCTTCGTTCGGTTGTGATTGCCGGGATTATTGAGGACGGAATCGCAGACGCTTTGTCAGACGAGCTGGGTGATTGTTCCTGTTACCAACTTTCCAATCCTGAATGGAGTCTATCGGAAGCGTTTGAGAGGGCGAAAGGCCGACTGGAAGAGGTTGTTCGTGACTGGACGACACGGTAAAGAGTCGAATGAACGAAGAGGAGAAGAGACTTCGCGAAGAACGGTTTTCCCGAATTCGACGGGTCAAACGTCTTCTACGACCTCTTCCTCGTCGCGCGACCCTTCACCGTTACCCTGTGTTGAGTTGGTTTGCGAACACCGCTCGAAAAAAGGCTTACTTGTGGTCGTTTCGAAGGAGCGAAGTGTATCCGGCGTTTTATGTCGGCTGGGTCTTGACGCTTGTCCCTCTCTATGGACTTCAGATCCTCCTCGCGTTTCTGCTGGCTCTCTCGTTTCGAGCAAACCTGATGATTATGGTGGCTCTGCAACTCGTATCCAATCCTGTCACAGTTCTTCCTCTTTGGTACTTTAATTTTCTGGTTGGGAACTTTTTCCTGAGGATTTTTTTTGGCGAATCGCCGGTGCGTTACGGCGAGTTAATTGCAGAAGCGTCGAACAAGGGTCTTAATTTTAAAGAGACCTTTGGCTTCATCATCGAACGCACCCGTGAGACCGGGTCCAGCGTCGTGACCGATATTGTTGGAAGGTTGGTCGGCGGCACCTTTCTAGGTGGGCTCCTCGTTGGGCTGGTGGCCGGGTTTATCTCCTGCTGGATTTACAAGATTGTCATTGAGCGTTACAAACCACCCTACACGAAAGTAGCTGGCGAAGCCCTAAAGAGTGATCGGGCGAAAAAGAACTGAAGGTTGCGACTCTACTTGCCAAATTCGTTATTAGGGCAACGCACCCAGTCGTCCTTCCTTACGCCCATCGAATAGATAGTGGCGCACAGCTCGCTCGTAGTTTCGCGCTCCGAAGGCAGCAGCTACATCCGGATTCGACTGGATGTACCAGCGGGGGTCGAACTGGGGATGTGCGGCTCTCCCCTCGGGCAACCCGTTATCGATCCAATGTTTCAAAGAGTCCCGATAGTTCCGTGGTCCGAAAGCTCTCTGAAGATCCGGATTCATTGCGACATACCATTTCACGTCCATCACGGGTGAGCTGGAACGGCCTTCTTCGATTCCAAAACGCAACCAGTGTTTCTTGAGTTCCCGTTCGTCCCCGCGGAAAGCGCGTTGTAGGTCGGGATGTGCCTCCGAATAGTACTCGACATCGAAGATGGGTAGCTCGGTCAACCAATCGTCGTCAGCGATGAGAACAAAGGGAAGCAGGAAAAAGGCTACTGGGAAAGCGACTCGCATCGAAAAGTAGAATAAAAACGCTACGATGGGGCTGACAAGAACGATCCCAGTGCAATCGGACAAAGATGATTGCGTGAACGAGTCGCTCATTCCCGTACGAGGCAGTCAAGGAGCAGAGGGCACTCCTCTTCGTCTTTCCGCGTCTATCGCAAGGAAAGCTTGACCAATTTCTCAGTAGTCGGACTGTCGCCGACTGTTCTCAGGCTCCGCTCCACGGCTTTCTTCGCATCGACTGGTTTGAAACCGAGAGTGACCAGAGCAGCGGCGGCTTCCTCGATCATTGCCTGGCCGTTTGTATCTTCGGGGACTCCAGCAGGACTCGATGGAATACCGAAGGAGGGGACTTTATCCCGAAGTTCGACAACGATTCGTTCGGCGGTCTTTTTCCCAATGCCCGGGCATTGCGAAAGCATTATCGTATCGCTGGAAGCGATTCCTGAGGCGAGTGATTCTGCAGGAACGCGGCTCAACAGCGTGAGCGCAGTTTTGGGTCCAATCCCGGAAACCTTGGTAAGGAGGTCGAAGAAATCCCGCTCCGTTGCATCGAAGAAACCGAAAAGATCGGCAGAGTCCTCGCGGAAAACCTGACGGATGTGTAGCTTTACCGATCCGCCTTTCGCCGGAAGACCCTCTGAGACCCGCAAGGGAATGTGAACTCCGTAGCCAACGCCGTTGGCAAGAATGACCGCGTGTAACGGAGTGGAGTGGAGCAGTTCTCCTTCGAGATAAACGATCATTTCAGATCTCTGGGTCTTTCCATTCGTCGAACACTAGAATGTCGTTGGGCCGCTGCGAGTTGCCTCTCCGTTCGTCCAAAATCTCCTCTTTTAATTCTGGATCGATCCAGAAAAGGCCGTGGTGTCCAGCGGACTCGCTCAGGCGAACATCGAAGTGTTCCGGAAAGCGAATCCATGCCCAGAAGGCCACTCTGTAAAAGGGAACCTTTGTTCCTGGAACGAAAGCAGCGTCCTCATGAACAAACTCTTCCAGGCGATGGGCAAGGGCGATTTTCTCTTCAAGGTTAGTAGATTCACGATATTGATCGATTAAGACGTCCATTTCTGGAATCGCCGTGTTGGAGATGTTGTTGGTTTGAGGAACATTCGCGTTGGAGGAGTGAAATCCCTCCCAGTAGCGAGGATAGGGAAGTGTGCTGTTCCATCCGCTCAAAACAATATCGTGCTGTTTTTCGAGTACCTGCTTAAATGCTGAAGTAGGCTCTAGGGCCAATATCGTGAGATCAAGGCCTGCTTTTCTGGCTTCTTCTTTGAGAATTTGAGCGACGTCGACACGTGGACCTTCTGAGACGAGAAGGCTGAAACCAAGTCTTTGGCCTTCACTGTTTCGAAGGATGCCGTCGGGTCCTTGTTCAGTGAACCCCGCTTCCGCAAAGTATTGGCGGGCCTTCTCTGGTGAGAACTCACGGGCACGGAGTTCCGGATGGGTAAACTCCCCGAATCCATCGGCACTCGTGTTGAGTCGAGAGAAGTCACCCCGAAAATGTCGGTTGATGACGCGATCATAGTTGGTCGCATGCTGAATTCCCTTTCGGATGTTAAGGTCACTTAGAAGAGGTTTGGCTGAGTTGATCCATAGCCCAACGCTCGGTTGAGGAATATCGTTGTAAAAGACGGCCTTTCGAATGAGGCCTCTTTCGAACTCAGGAACTCCTTCGGAACGCTCATACCAGAACTCAGGTAGAGACAAACCAAATAGGTCAAAGTCGCCTTTCTTGAATCGTTCATAGGCAAGGTTGAAGTCCGGAACTACTTCGTAGAGTTTCGCGGTTGGGTTATAACGGTTGCGGTAAAACTTGTGGTCGTCAGCCCACCAGTTCTCGACCCGCGTCATTCGGATCGACCGCTGGCGTCTGTTCTCCGGTCTCAGCTCGTAGGGTCCTGTAGTAGGTTCAAACCTCCATTGGTTGGTTGTTACCCAGTCGGGACCCATCGTTCCGTGAAAGTGCGCTGGAACGGGTTTGAGATCGATCACTTGGAGTGGCTCCGGCTTCGGACCGGAAAGATGAATTGCAAAGGTCCGATCGTCGTATCGGGTGATCCCATCAAACTGTTCCGTGTACCAGTTGTTGTACCACAAGTCTCTGATGTAGGGAGACTGCATGAAGTAAAAAAGATAGAAGTAGTCGTCGGTAGTGACCGGTTCCCCGTCAGAAAAAGTCGCTTCCGGCCGGAGGCGATAATAGACGGTTTGCTTGTCATCGGACTCTGCCCATTCTTCGGCCAGAGCCGCGAAGAACTTTCCAGTTACAGGGTGGCGGGTTGTGAGTCTGACAGAATTATCGTCCAAAAAGACGCTCCGCATGGAGTGGTTGGCGTCGGGACCCACCAGCCGAACGGTTGGTGGGAAATTGAGCATAAAGGCACGTAGCGTTCCTCCACGAATGGCATCGGGAGATGAAAACACTGGCTGATCCATTCCATCCTGCCAATTCAGGTCGGAGGGTAGTTCCTCGAGTGTGGAAAAGCGGAAAAACTCGGGATTCGCGGCGTAGTATTCTTCGGGTGAGACCACGTCTTCGGCTACAGCGGCCTCGTTCTCACTGTCCGAAGCAGGGGCGCAAGCGGACAGAAGAAACGCTGACATCGTGAGGAGAAGTAGGCCGATTGGTTTGGTAAACGGATGAGAGGAATGATCCATGACTGTAGAAGGCTGGCGAATTTTAGACTGGGTGCAAATCGGATCGGATCGGATTTTGGGAGAAAACCGGTATCCATGAAGGGACATCGTCTCCTCCTTCGCCGAGGCTTCGGCGGGCAGGCTCCGATGTCCGCTTTTTCCTTCTGGACGAAACAGCGGACGCCGAGGCCGGCGTCCCTCCAGCTATCTTCAATGATCATAAAAAAGCCCGGCGAAAGTTCGCCGGGCTCTGCAAAATGAGATCCTTGCGAGGAGGGCTTAGGACTCGTCTTCGTCGCCGCCTTCGGCTTCGGCCATGGCCGCTTTGCGGCTGAGCTTGACCCGGCCTTTGTCGTCGATGCCAATGCACTTCACGACCAGTTCATCGCCGAGTTTGGCTACGTCTTCCGTCTTCGCGACCCGGAAATCAGCGAGTTCGGAAATGTGGCAGAGGCCTTCCTTTCCGGGCAGGCATTCAACGAAAGCACCAAAGTCTTTCACTCCACGCACGATTCCTTTGTAGATGCGTCCGACTTCGATCTCGGCCGTGCAGAGATCGATTTCTTCAATCGCGCGCTTCAGAGTATCTGCGCCTTGGGCGAAGACGAGGAGGCGTCCGCTGTTGTCTTCGTTGATGTCGATGTCGGCACCGGTGAGCTCTTGAATCCGACGGATGTTCTTTCCGCCCGGACCGATCAAGGCGCCGATTTTATCCGGATCGATCTTCATCGAATGGATTCGCGGAGCGTTCGGATTGATCTCCGAACGCGGCGCAGGCATCGCCTCAGCCATTTTGTCGAGGATCTTCAAACGCGCTTCGGTCGCAGCCTCAATGGCTTCATCAGCAATGTCGAAAGGCAGGCCTTGAATCTTCAGGTCCAGCTGGAAACCGGTGATACCGTCCTTTGTTCCGGCGATCTTGAAGTCCATATCTCCAAAGTGATCTTCTGCACCGATAATATCAGTGAGGACTTTGTGGCTCTTGATCGCACCGCTTTCGTCCATGTCGGTGACGAGTCCCGCGGAGATACCTGCAACCATCCCTGTTATCGGCACACCTGCATCCATCAGCGCAAGACAGCCGCCACAGATACTGGCCATGGAAGTCGATCCGTTCGATCCCATAATCTCCGAAACCACTCGGATTGCATAGGGGAACTCTTCTTCGGTGGGAATAATGGGAAGAAGGGAGCGTTCAGCGAGTGCGCCATGTCCAATCTCGCGCCGACCGGTGAAACCAAACCTACCAGTTTCTCCTACCGAATAAGGAGGGAAATTGTAATGAAGGTAAAAGGACTTCGCACTGGCGCCGCCGGTGAGGGCGTCTAGCTCTTGGGTGTCCTTGCTGGTACCAAGAGTTGCGTAGACGAGTGCCTGGGTCTCTCCACGATTGAAGATGGACGTGCCATGCACCTTCGGCAAAACGCCAGTAGTGGCTGAAATTTCGCGAAGGTCACCCGGAGCGCGACCGTCGGCTCGCTTGCCCTTCTCTAAAATGTTCGAGCGGTAGACTTCTTCCTGAAGCACTTCGAAAGAGAGGGAGATCTGATCCGGATCGAAGTCTTCCTCGCCGACCTTTTCTTTTACGGCTTCTGAGACTTCCTCCTTGATCTTGCCTACTGCCTCACCTCGGGACTGTTTGTCCGCGATGAAGATGGCCTCTTCCAGCTTGCTGCCAGAGAGCTCCCGACAAAGGGCCAGGATTTCCGGTCTAGGAACGTAGAGTTCAAACTCACTCTTCGCCTTGGTAACTTTCGCAGCGAGTTCCTTCTGTGCGGCTACGATTGGTTGGATCTTTTCCTGACCGAAACGGAGTGCTTCTTGAAAGCGTTCCTTGGAGATGAAGTCAGCGCTTCCCTCGATCATCATCATCTCTTTTTCGTTCCCCACGTAAATGAGGTCCAAGGTCGAGTCGAACATCTGATCCTGAGTCGGGTTGGCGACGAATTCTCCATCGATTTCTGCCACTCGAACACAACCAACAGGGCCATTCCAAGGAATATCCGACACCATCAGAGCGGCCGATGCAGCGTTGACCATGAGGATGTCTGGCTCGTGGATTCCGTCGATCGAGAGGGCCATTCCGATTACCTGAACCTCGTTCATAAAGCCCTTCGGAAAGAGCGGCCTCAGAGGACGGTCGCAGAGTCTGGACGTCAGGATTTCCTTCTCGGTTGGACGCGCTTCCCGCTTGAAGTATCCTCCTGGGAAGCGTCCGGCAGCGGCAAACTTCTCACGGTAGTCGACCGTAAGAGGGAAAAAATCCTGTCCGGGGCGGAGCGATTTAGCAGCGCAGGCACTCGCAAATAGAGTAGTCTCGCCGAGGGTAAGGGTGACTGAACCGTTTGCCAGGTTGGCAAGACTTCCGGTTCCGATTTCGAGCCCAAGTTCTTCAACTCGGACAGTATGCTTTTGTTCCATATCTTTTTCGTTGCTTGTAAGAGGGTGGGGGGCGCACGACCGCTCTTCAGTCGTGCATCTGGTCTTCCCACTTCTCACGCATCCGGGGAAGACACGGTTTTGCCTGAAACCTTTGGGTCGGCTAGCGACGGATGTTCAGGCGCTGCAGCAGCTCGTTGTATTTGTCGAGATCGTGACGTTTCACGTAGTCGAGCAGTTTACGGCGGCGGGCGGTCATCTTTAGCAGGCCACGGCGAGAATGGAAATCCTTGCGGTGTGCGCGAAGGTGTTCGGTGAGATGAGAGACGCGTGCCGTAAGCAACGCAATCTGCACCTCGGCTGAACCGGTGTCGCCGTCGTGGGTCTTATACTCTGAGATGATCTTTTCTTTATCGATGGATGTTTCGGACATAGATTTTAGTGATTTTCACGACTTTGGGAGTTTCGGAGGAAACCCCGCACCACAGCGCGGCGCCGTAAGTGCCGTTGAATCCCTATTGCAATGAGGGAAAGCCGAGGGGGCTGGCTGTCTCCAACTGGCCCCTAACGCTGGTGGGGAGTAAGTGAGTGGAGAGCGTTCGGGGCAAGCACAAAAGTCGGAAGTCAAAATGAATTGCTTCACCAATGAGAATTCGTGAACCTCGCGGTTTTTCTGAAGGGAATGCGTATAAGGACAAACGGAAGGGTCTTCTCCGGTGAGTGATGCGATTCAGCATGAGTGCGGCCTGGCGGTCGTGCGGCTTCGGAAGCCCCTGGAATACTACGGCGAGAAATATGGCACTCCGCTGTGGGGATTTTATCGGCTTTTTCTTCTCATGGAGAAGCAGCACAATCGTGGTCAGGATGGCGCGGGGGTCGGAGCGGTGAAGTTGGACATGCCCGCAGGATCTCCGTATGTGTATCGGGAGCGAAGTGTGAAGTCCAACTCGCTTGACCGAATCTTTAGAGGGTTGATGAAGGAGTACGACAGTCGTGTAAAGTCGGGCGAGATTCATCCGGAGATTCCCGGCAGCGTCAAAAATGGATTCAACTTTGGGGCAGAACTTTTGCTGGGGCACCTCCGTTACGGCACCTCTGGTGGATACAGCCAGAAAGTGTGTCACCCCTACTTTCGCAAAAGCAACTGGCCGATGCGCAACCTGCTCTTGGCAGGAAATTTCAACATGACGAATACGACTGATCTCAACGAACGTCTTGTTTCGCGGGGTCAGCATCCGGTCTTCAACACAGATACACAGACCATCCTCGAGGAGGTCGGTTACCACCTTGATGAGGAACACAATCGATTGTATCGTCACTTCCGCGACGACGAAGGTCTCGGTGGACTGGAAAACAGTGACAAGATTTCCCGCTCCCTCGATCCGGCACGGGTCCTTCGGGATGCGAGTCACGAATGGGACGGAGGATACTCAATTTCTGGGTTAATTGGAAACGGGGATCTCTTTGTGCTTAGGGATCCATGGGGCATCCGGCCTCTCTATGCGTTGGTCAATGATGAGGTGATTGCTTATGCCTCTGAGAGGGCGCCGTTGATGACTGTCTTCCAGACTGACGCGGACGGGGTGCGTGAGGTGGAGCCGGGTTCGATTGAGGTGGTAAAGTTTGACGGGGTCCACTCAGTGGAGCGGATACGGGAGCAAAAATCGCGTTCCTCGTGCTCGTTTGAGCGGATTTACTTCTCGCGCGGAAATGATTTCGAGATTTACGAGGAGCGAAAAAAACTCGGAGCGGCTCTCGTGCCAAAGGTCTTGGACTTGATCGAAGGGGATTTAGAAAAAACAGTCTTCAGCTATATTCCCAATACTTCCGAAGTTGCCTACTATGGGATGATGCAGGGTCTGCGGCGGCATCGCCGGGACGAGGTGAAGGCTGCGATCCTTAAACGGATGAAAGAGGGCACGCTGGATGAGAGTTCGCTCGATGAGCTCATCATGGCCAACTGGCCAAGGTCGGAGAAAGTCGCGAACAAAGACATAAAACTGAGGACGTTCATCAGTCAGGAAAAGGGTCGTGGCGAGATGGTTTCTCACGTCTACGATATCAGCTACGGGTCGGTGAGCCCCGGGGAGACTTTGGTTTGTCTCGACGACTCGATCGTTCGGGGAACTACTCTCAGACGCTCGATTATCAAGATTCTCTCCCGCCTTCACCCCTCCCGGATCATTATCGTTTCCACTGCTCCGCAGATTCGCTACCCGGATTGCTACGGGATCGATATGTCAGAGCTTGGAAACTTCATTGCTTTTCAGGCTATGGTTGAGTTGCTCAAGGAGGAAGGGCGTAATGGAATGCTGGAAGAGGTCTATCACGCGTGTCTTGAGCAGAGGGACAAAAATCCTGAAGAGATGAAAAATCACGTGTCGACCCTCTATGATTGTTTCTCAGCGGAGAAGTTGTCGCGCAAGATCTCCGAATTGGTTACGCCGATCACCCCGGATTGGAACGGTGAGGTTCAAATCGTTTTCCAGAGTATCCAAGCCCTTCACAAAGCACTTCCCAACAACGGCGGGGATTGGTATTTTACAGGAAAGTTCCCAACACCAGGAGGCTACAGGGCGCTTAACCAAGCCTATCTCAACTTTTACGAAGCGAGAACGGGGAGAAGTTACTGATAACTGAAGTGATCTTACACCAGCCGGAAGTGGCTCCAATGCCTACTTTCGTGGAGATGAGGTCCACTGGGAAATAGGCTATTCGAAGAAATGACGGGGGAGTTTGAGTCTGGAGCGGAATCGAACCGACAGAACGATCCGCACAGTTCTAGTCCTTCCCTGAGTTTGGCCGCATTGGGAACCAAGAGACGGACTGGAATCGCAAGATAGGCACTCCAAACTGCTTCACTTTCGTCAATCCATGCCTGCGAAGAGAAGCCTGAGGTTTCAGCTAAAAGAATCTCGTCGATAGATATTCCACCCTCACGGAACGCTGAAAAACGGGAAGGAGTCCAAGAGAGAACCTGATTTCTGTTGTCAGGCGTCACATGCCACTCGAGGTAGTCACCCACACCCTCCCTCTGCACGAAAAACTGAAAAATATCAGCAACAACGAGTGCAGCCCCGGCGGTCAGGTTACCTGCCATGATGATGTCTTCGTCTTCAAGCCTGGCAAAAATGTGGAGGAATTCGGGGCACCAGGCAGCACAGGCATCTCCTCGCTGAAACCCCCGTTCGGGCGTTTTCGACCAATGTTGAACCAAAGACTGTGGCTGGGCCTCGACCAATGAAGCCCGAATCACCGACAAATCTTCGTTTGCGAGAGAGCCGCCGGTGCCCGAGAGCCGGGGGACTGCAATGATGTCGGAGCGATTCGCCATGGTCGATGGGTGAGGATGAGTGGACTGGCTTGGGGAAGCAAGAAGGCAATTGAGCCTTTGGGAGTATCAGAAATGCGTTGGCTTACTCACCGGGATTCGTTTTTCCTTTGGGAAGATGGAAAACCTACCCTTCGATCAAAAACAACTCGTAGTTCTTTAAAGTGTTGACCGACGACCAGCTATTGTCTGCCGACGATCCCGCGGTGAGGTTGCCTGTATTTGAGGGGCCTTTGGATCTTCTACTGTTCCTGATCAGGCGAAACGAAATCAATATCTACGACATCCCGATCCAGGAGGTGACCCAACAGTATCTGGGGATTTTGAAAAACATGGAGGAGCTGGATCTGGAAGTAGCCGGAGAGTTTTTCGTGATGGCTTCTACACTCATGTATATCAAAAGCCGTTTCCTCCTTCCCAAGGAAAAACGGGACAGTGAGGACCTCGTTGAGGAAGAGGGAGAGGATCCACGCTGGGAGCTGGTGCAGCAATTGATCGAATATCGGGCATTCAAAGAAGTATCGGCGCAGATTGAAGATCTGATTGAGGCGAATACGAACAGGCTTCCCCGAGAAGTGGGTCAGAGGGATCCAGAGGAGATCATTCCGCTGAAATCCAGTGACGAGATCGAGGTATGGAATGCATTCAACAGCGTGCTTCGGAGGCTCGCGGATCGAATCGTTGTCGGCGAGATTGAGGACGACCCTATTACCGTTGCCGAACGGATGGAGTATATCATCGATCAGTTAAAAACCCGTAGGAAGTTTGCCTTCAGCGATCTTTTTGTTGGGAGCTATTCATTGAATACGCTCGCGGCAACTTTTCTTGCTGTCCTTGAGTTGGCAAGAGTGGGCCAATTGAAAGTAGAACAGGATGTCGCCTTTAGCGATATCGCCTGCAGCGCTGTTGAACCGTGAGCCTACGGTATTGGGGAAACTCCTTGAAAATTCTTGGAATGGACCGATAGTTGCGGGGTGGAACAGGAACGCAAAGCGCACCTATTTGGAGTAGGTCTCGATAACGACGATGGTCACCGCCGAGTGACTCGTGCTGAAAAGTTCTCCATTGTTGGAGGGTCGGAGGAGACTCATGGCCGCATGACCGAGACTCTGGTAAAAACGTTTGAAGACCTCTCGCGGAAAGGAAAAGCACTCGAAGAAACAGACAAAAAGGAATTGTCAGAGCTGCTTGAGCGCAATACGCCTTTCTAACTTCAATTTTTTTAATGGCCCAAGAATCTGATTTAGAAGCCAGTTCCGCTGGAAGCGGAATACCCCTGAAAGCATCCAAGTCCCCGGGCGCGTCTATTCGTATGACCCGCTCAAAGGAGACGGAAGATTCCAACGAGAACCCACCCCAAACTATGGCGGACGACGAAAAAACTACCGAAGAAACTCCTAAACCAGCGGTGAAAGCACCCGCTCTTACCCCTAAGCTCCCCCCGAAAAAGCCTGGTTCGGCGCTCCCCAATCTTGGTGACCTCAAAGCCAAGAAGCCTCCTGCGCCCCTACCGGCCAAATCGGACGCTGGAGATGCTGAAGGAGATCCGGAGCCTGTGGCTTCAGATGGCCTACCCAAGTTGGCACCGAAGACAGAGAAGCCGAAACTCACGCCAAAGATTCCATCGAAGCCCGAGCCAGTTGAGGAAAAAACGGTTGAGAACGCTTCTCCCGCCCCGGCACCGGTAAGACCAATGCCACCCAAGCCTCCGGTGAAAACTCCTCCACCCAAACCGCACGTTGTGCAGCCTGGTGCAGCTCGTGTTAAGTCTCAGCCGACTCAAGGTGGTGCGGCAGTGTCAGTTGACACAGGGAAGAAAAGGCATTCCGGTGTGAGCTCGGTGGCATTAGCACTCGACATCTTGGCGTGTGTGGGGGCTCTTGCCGTAGGCTACTTAATTCTCAATGACTTTTTTACTGTCCTTTAAGGATTACATTTATGGCAGAAAACATCACAGAACTTACCAGCGCAGACTTTGACGCTTCCATTGGTGGCGCCGGGAAACCTGCCGTCGTAGATTTTTGGGCTCCATGGTGTGGACCTTGTAAAGCTCTTACACCGATCCTCGAGGAGGTGGCTACCGAGCTGGGAGAAGAAGCTGCGGTCTTCAAGGTGAATGTAGATGACAACCAAGAAATCGCGCAGAAGCACGGGGTGCGGGCAATTCCCACCCTTCTCTTTTTCGATAAAGACGGAAACAAGGTCGACCAAGTTGTCGGTCTCACTTCCAAGGACGACCTGAAGAAGCGGCTTTCGTAAACAGACGAACTTGTTCTTCTAGGAGGACGCGGTCCCGAGAAGAAGCCCTCCGGAGCCAAAACGAGGCTGATCCGTTTCTGCCACAGAGACAAGGTCTCTTGATCTGAACTTGGGGGTCGTTTGGCCGTGAAATTTCCGGGCAAGGACTCTCGAAAGGATGCGGCGCGAGTGATGTTTACCGGATGAAGGTGCGTCTTTAGTTCTTAACCCCCGTCCAAAGGGGTTACACTGACATAGTCGATGTAATAGGTGTGACTGTGGTCGCCCATGATCCCAACCTTCACGTCCCGATTTTCGATGAAGTTTTCTTCCACCTCCCACACTATTTTTTTCCACTCTCCGTTTACCGATAATCTTTTTGATCTAAAAGGAAATTTCGGAGCAGGCTCTCCATCCCTAGAATAGTAAAGGAGATCTGGATCCGTTAAACTAAGCCGGAAAAACCCAGAATTATCCGATTTATCAGAACCTTGGATTGGTAGAAGATTCACCTCGATCCTTACTTTTTGTCCGGCTGAAGGTAGGGTGATCAATTGAGTTATAAAGGGCGGGCCCGTGCTTAGATCTGGGCGGTGGCCGAATCTAATCATCCACTCCCCCGAGTAGAAATAATCAGGCTGAACCGGACACTTATTGGACGATACGACCTCTACTGTCGCTCTCTCGTTTGGCGTTTCCCAGTGCAGTAGTCTTCTTTCAAAGTCTCCATTTCTAGCCATACTAGAATACATACGCCGTGCTGAATCTTCGCGTTCTTGCCGTAGCTCTTCAAAACCTTTAACTACGAGAAGGTCGGACGGTGAGAGACGAGTGCGATACACCCAAAACTCTTGGTCATCAGACTCTCGTTTTATGAGTACTCTGTCTGGCTCAACTTTCATAAGTGTGCCGCGAAAGCTGTAACCCTCAACAGAAGTCCACAATCGAGTTTCGTTAGCTGGCAGTGCCTTAAACACTAAAAGTCCGAAAACGAGTGCTTTAACCAGACACATTTAAGGAAAGAACAAATATCTTATGGGATAGGGTGTCGAGCTAAACGATTAGTTCGAAGTTTAATCCATCCACAGGAAAGTAATGCTCAATTTCGCTTTCTTGCCTTCGGATCGAGAGAGTCCCGGAGGTATCTGTAGGTTTGGTCTACACTTTGGACGGAGGGTTACTAAACCTAGTCCCGACCGGGGCCTTAAGATTGACAAGATTTGTGCGTCGGAGATAAAAGTTTAGGTCCTCAGGGTCCTGTAATCGGACAGAACCATCATCAACACCAAATCACTTGCCCTATGCGTCCGTATCTAACCACTTTCGCAGTTTTTGCATTTACTCTGACTACCCTCTTTGGTGAGGAGTCTGCATCCGTAGGTAGCGAGCCGATCGCTTCCGGGAAAGACGTTGCTGAGAATCCGTCTACAAAGGATGCGAATGAGAGTATCGCCGATGATATCGCTGCCTCGAACAGGCTTTTCGATGAAAAACTAAAGCAGGAGTTGCAGGAAGAAAGGGCGATACTTGAACGCCTCAAGATCGAGTACGAACTCCGCCAACAGCGATTGAAGAACGACTTACAGGAGACGGAGCTCGAGGTAAATCGGCTGCAGAACGAACTTGCTGTATTGAAGGCAAGGAGCGAGAGGGAGACTGCGGAGTTGGCTGTGGAGCGGGAAAGTCTTCAGGCGAAGTTACAGCTCGCGGAGCAAAAGCTGAAAAACGAGTTGGCTGAAAAAGAAGCAGAGAAAATGCGTATGTCTGCTGAGCGTTCTTTCGAGACCGAACAATTTAAGTCTGAAATGGCAGAGCTGGAGCTGGTAAAGCAGCGATTGGCACTGGAGAACCAAAAGCGGGCTGAGGAGTTGAAAGGGGTACAACTTCAAGCCCAAGCGGCCATGCAGGAGATTGACTTGGAATCCAAGCGCCTGAGTCTGGAGAAAATCAAGTGGGACATCGAGCTCTCGGAATTGAACACCGAACTTCAAAGGCGTCAGAAAGAGGAATCGCTCCGTGTCCAAATCGGGGTAGCCCCCGAGTATCCAGATCAACCTTTTCAGGACGGAGTCCTTTCAATTTCGGATCGTCGTATTCCTCTCGATGGCCCCATCATGACGGGCACAGCTGATTTCGTTAGTCGCCGGATCGACTTCTTCAACAACCAGGACCCAGAAGCTCCGATTTTTATCGTGATTAACAGCTCGCCTGGAGGATCTGTGATGGAGGGCTACCGTATCATGAAGAGTATCGAGTCGTCCGATGCTCCGATTCACGTCGTCGTTAAGTCTTTCGCAGCTAGTATGGCAGCGGTGATCACGACTATCGCAGAGCAATCATACGCCTACCCGAATGCAATTCTTCTGCACCATCAGCCTTTTGGAGTGAGTTTTGGAAACCTGACTGAGCAGAACGAGCAGGTGGATGTGTTTGAAGAGTGGGCGCGGCGGCTGCACGGACAGGTTGTCGATAAGATGGGGATTTCGCTCGAGGAATTTTACGAGCGTATGTATGAGGAGAATTCACGCGGGGATTGGGAGGAGTTCGCAGATGTTGCGCAGGAGCTCAGTTGGGTGGATCATATCGTTACCGAGGTTCGTGAGGAAGGCATATTGAAGAAGCCGACAGATAGCGCCCCGCAGCCCTTTTATTGGTTTTTCTTTTCTGGCGAGGCGGGTGCCGAGGACTTGGTTAGGGCGAGGCAAGACGTTCCCGATCATGTGATCCTGCCTCGTCCACAGCCCTATGACTTTTACTTCATGCACGATCCGCACAACTTTTACCGTTGGCAGTAGAACGTAGCAAACTAGCTGCGATCTAGTTTGGAGTCCGGGAATTAATCTACAGATTAACATCCCCAACCATGGAGGGACGCCGTCTCGGTGTCCGTAATCCTTGGCAATGCAGAAAATCAAACGGTCCGCGAGACGCGGACCCTCCAGCGACTCTTTGGCTGAAACAGCGAATTGTTTAGAAACGAACTTCGCTGACACCACACTAGATCCCTTTAGTGTTTTAGGAGAATCCCTGCGGGTGCGGTCTCTGGCGCGGTGCAGAATTCGATAGAAACCCTATCCTCGTTTTCTCGACTTTGGATCGAGTATATCCCGTAAGTGATCTCCAAGGAGATTGAGGCTCAGGAGAGTGAGGGCAAAGAGAATCGCAGGAAAGACAAGCATCCAAGGGTAGGTTTGCATGCGTTCCGCTCCTTCGTTGAGAAGAACCCCCCAGGAGCTATTCGGCGGTTGGATTCCAAGTCCGAGAAAACTGAGAACAGATTCTAGGAGGATTACCGTGGGCACCGTGAGAGTGGCGTAGACGATTACGGGTGGAAGGGTGTTCGGAAGAATATGGCGACCGAGAATTGTTGTATGCCTGAGCCCGAGGCATTGCGCTGCCTCGACAAACGGAAGCTTCCGCAGGGCCAGCACCTCTCCTCGAACAATTCGTGCTGTAGTCAGCCACTCGACGGCTCCGATCGCGAGGAAAAGGAGTAAAAGGGACTGCGGAAAGACGACCATCAAAAGAATTACGAAAATGAGAAACGGAAGTGCGTAGAGGATATCTACCAGCCGCATCATTGCCGAATCGATCCAACCTCCAAAGTATCCGGCAATTCCTCCGTAGAACACTCCGATCAAGACAGAGACCACTGTTGCTACGAGACCTACCGCGAGCGAAATGCGACCCCCTTCAAGACTGCGAGAGAAAAGGTCCCTACCCAGCGGGTCGGTTCCAAAAGGGAAGGTGAGACCTGAGGGTTCGATGATAAATTCCTCAACGTAATCTTCCAGAGGTCCGGGCAATGAATTGAATCCATCGGGAAGGCCATTCTCCAGGTGCTGGAGATAGACCTCTATGTCTTGAGGTGCTAACCAGACGGGTCGAACACTGGCACCCTTCTCCGTTTTGACGACCGGAGGGATGGAAACCCACGCAATTTGGTTTCCAGGCTCGAGAGCAAGCTGACTTTTCCCTCCTAACTGGAGAGCTCCGCCACGGATCAAATGTTGGGCCCTCGTTTCGTCGATCAACCTCGGTACGGTGTTTTCGCCAGTCGGTTGTAGCGAAAAAATCTTTGCAAATGGGGCGCTGGCACCGAGTGACAATCGAGTCTCGTTTGCGTCGTAAATCCAAAGGACCGGGAGAATCCAACAGGCGATTGTGATCAATAAGAATACCGCGAGAGACCCAGCGGCAATGGGTCGATGAATCAGCTTGCGAAAGAGTCCTGACGTGGCGGAAGCGGAAAAATCGGCTGGAGTGTTCACTTTCCGATACCTTCCCGGATTCTTGGATTTAAGGCTCCTTGAGCCAGATCGACCAAGAGATTGAAGACGAGGATTAGGGCCGCGTAAAACACCACCAAGCCGAGGAGAAGAGGGTAGTCGCGATCAATAGCCGCCTCTACGAAAAACTGGCCGAGGCCGGGGATATTGAAGATTGTTTCTATTATGAAAGACCCGGTCAGAATTCCCGCAAGGGCAGGCCCGAGAAAATTGACCACGGGAAGCACGCTCACCGGAAGCGCATGTCTCCAGAGAATTCGGCGGGAAGAAAGACCTTTTGCTCGCGCAGTACGAATGAAATCGCTTTGCAGGGTTTCAATTAAGCCTGACCTTGAGAGCCGAGTGATGAAAGCGGCGTAGAGAATGGCAAGAGTCAATGTAGGCAGAACTAGATAGGTCCAGGGTAGAAACGTCCCTCCAAACTGAGCGGCTGAAACCCATCCGACCGAGGGTAGGATACCTAGAATTCCTCCAAAAAAGAGTGCGAGCAGGGGACCAATGACAAAAGTCGGTAAGCAGATTCCTATCATTGCGAGACTGGAGGCAAGACCATCGCCCGCTTTACCATGATGAAGTGCCGCGATCGATCCGAGAGGAATGCCAAGAAGCAGCGCGAGGAGAAATCCGGGTAAAGCGTAGGCGAGCGTTATGGGGAAGTGGTGGGAGACGATCTCAAGTACCGTGTAACCGGAGTGCGAGTAGGAGTATCCGGGGTCAAGCCGCGCGATATTTCCAAGGAATTGAAAATACTGTTTGTAGATGGGTTTATCGAGTCCGTAGAAGGCTACGATTTCTTCGCGACTCGTTTCGGGGATTTTTTTCTCGTCGGAAAACGGATCCCCTGGTGCAGCTCGAACAAGGAAGAAAGTGATGGTCGCTACTGCGAAAAGGACCGGAATCGAAATCAACAATCGTTTCAGGAAATATCGTAGCACAGGTGGTAAGGTGTCCGTTGGGCGGGAGAACCGCTAGGAAAAAATGTAGTAGGTGTTGAACGAAACTTGATAGGCGGGAAGCTTTGTTTGGCACCCGGGTATCACCTACCAAGGCACCGACAGGGAGTAAAAGGTCGCAGCATAGTGCTTTTGGAGAGTCCAGGAACCTTGTTGAGTTTGAGGATAAGCCGACCTAGCGTGGTTGGGGTTTAAGGATGACAAATTGGTTTGGAGAGGTTCGGAAGACCACTTGGTCTGGTCGTCTTGCAGTGTGGCTACTGGCAATTGGGATATCAGTGGCAGTCAATTGGACGGGTGCTTGGCAGCTCGACTCTGCTTTTTCTGATAGTTCGGTCCGCAAGGCGGAAGAAAATCAAAACCGACAGATTGAGGTCTATGTACAGCCATTCAACGAGCGTTTCGTGGAGCCCAATCCGAACGTTCCCTCGAACCCTCCGGATGAAACGGTTAACTTTGGGGCCCGTGATCAGCAGGCCGCAGAGCCAGAACCCGTTGCGGATTCGGAGTCGGACTTCCCTTCTCGGGATTCCGATGATCTATCCCAGACTTTCCTCGAAAGAGGGGATACGAGAGAACAGTTTCAGCCGGGGGTCTACAGTGAGGCTGCTACAGAGCAGCCCCCAGTCGAAGCGGGTGGAGGAACTCTTGGAGATCTCGCTCCCCGTGCCGAACGTGAAACACCGGATTGGGTAAAACCGGTCGAAGAAGGAGAAGGCACCCGAATACCCACTCAAGAAGAGGGGGAGCAAAACAGGGTGGATGAACCCGACCGTCGGCCGGGTTCCATCGTGCTCGATGACGGACCTTTGGACTCGGCAAATGAGCAGCAATCGCCTTCGCTCAATAATCCTGCAGCTCGTCCGTTGCCGCGAAAGAAAGTGGGAGCGGAGGTCTTGCTTGCCCCGTTGAACCGCTCGGAAGCGCGGGCAGCTCGCCGTGGTGAGTTGGCGGTCAACTCGAGGCTCACGGATTTTGGGGATTATACCCAGCGAGCATTGGAAGCGATTCAGGCGGAATGGCATCGATTGATTCGAGAAGTTTCCGTGGGCGCGAACTCTACTTTTTCGTCGGTAAAGGTGGAGTTTTACATCGATCGTTACGGGTCTATTGATGAGGCCCGCATCGTGGAGACGACTGCGGGCGAGCTTGGTACACTGATTACGCTTGATTCGATATACGCGAGGGCACCCTACGGAATCTGGACTGAGAACATGGTGCGCACCTTGGGTGAGCGCACGAGAATGGAGATCACGTTCAACTACCGATGATTCCGTCAGAGTGGAGGGCGCTTCCCTGGTGCCGTGGAGTCAGGGTGGCCTCGTCGGGCGTCGATTGGGTTGTGGTTGAGAAGCCGGAAGGGGTATTGTCTCATCCCAATGAGGAAGGAGATCGATCGCGATCGGTTCTCTGTCTTCCCTATCAACCCGACAAAGAGGAATTTACCGTCACGTCGGAACTTTCGCTGCGGCTTTGTCATCGCCTGGATGGTCCGACTTCGGGGCTGTTGACGTTAGCGACCGGCGAAAAGGCGAATTGGTTTCGTCGCGCTTGGGAGGAAGGTCGCGTGAAAAAGGACTATTGGGCAATCGTCGTCGGACGACCCCGCGACAGGGAGTTTTCCTGGACGGATCGGTTGGTAAAGAAGCGGGTGAGTGGCAAGATCAGGGTTGAGGTTGGAGCAAGTGGGATAGCCGCTGAAACGAGAGGTCGTGAGATCACATTCTCGCGAAATGCTCTTCCGTTGACTTTGCTCCAGCTTCAGCCGAGGACGGGTCGGACCCATCAACTCCGGGTCCAAGCCGCTGCCCATCGACTGCCGATTCTGGGTGATCGTCAATATGGTGATTTTAGGGCAAATCGGTTATTTCGGCAGAAGAGTCGGGGTTCCCGGCTTTTTCTGCACGCCTCTCGTTTGCAGTGGAAAGAAGGTGGCCGGGTCATGAAGGTGGGATCCGCGATTCCACAGGAGTTCGTAGACTGCTTCCCGGGGACCGCTCGAATCCGTGACTTGCAGTCGGTAAAAGCGTAAAGTGCCGGAAAATTGACTTCCTGATAAACCGTGAAGATAACTTTTCTGTAATAGGCCAAGAATGTCAGCTTTTTCCGATAGTCGTCTCGCCGAATCCCGTTCTCTTTTTGAACGGGCTGTGCGGGTGGTGCCAGGTGGCGTGTATGGGCACACTAGCCCCGCTGCCGGTTTGCCGGGAGTCTTTCCCTACTTTGCTGAATCTGCTGAGGGTTGTCGGTTCACCGATGTAGACGGCAATGTCTACCTGGATTTCATGTGCGGATTTGGACCGATTGTCCTTGGCTATCACCATCCAGAGGTAGAAGAAGCGGCCTCCGAAGCCAAGAGCAAAGGAAATTTGTATAACCAACCGTCCCGAGGGTTTGTGGAGCTTGCAGAGCTTCTCGTAGACCGGGTGGACTTCGCCGATTGGGCGGTTTTTGGAAAGAATGGCTCCGACGTGACGACTTGGGCGCTTCAGGTGGCTCGTGAGGCAACTGGTCGCAAGAAGATCCTGATGCTTAAAGGTGCTTACCATGGGGTCGACGCATGGTGCGCTCCCGGCTTCGGTGGAATTATTGAAGAAGACCGGCAACACATACACCGTTTTACGTGGAACGACTTGGGATCCTTTCGCGGAATGCTGAATGCGTTCTCAGGCCAAGTTGCCGCAATCTTCGTTACTCCCTACCACCACCCTTCGTTCGCTCCCTCCGAAATGCCGGAAGATGGATTTCTTTTGGAAGTGCAGAAGGAATGTAATCGACAGGGAGTGGTCTTGGTTCTGGATGATATTCGGACGGGCTTTCGCTTGCATACCGGTGGCTCGCATCAGCGATTCGGCTTTCAGCCGGACATCGCCTGCTACTGCAAGGCTTTGGGCAACGGCTTTCCGATTTCGGCCGCGGTCGGTCGGGACTCGTTGAAATCGGCCGCAGCTAAGGTCTTTCTCACCGGAAGTTACTGGAATAATGCAGATGCTATGGCGGCTGCTAGGACCTGCTTGATGGTGATTGAGCGGGACGATATACCAGAGAAAATCGAGAGAGTAGGGGATCGACTCTGCCGGGGGTTGAGCGATGCAGCCAGCCGGTTTGGCTATTCGCTTCGGTGCACGGGTCCAAGGGCCGCACCGTATCCATTTTTTGAAGACGATCGAGATTTGAGAAAGATTCAGGATTTTTGCACCCGGGCGGTTCGTAAGGGCGCGTTTTTTCATCCCCACCACAATTGGTTTCTGAGTGCAGCCCATGATGATGAATCGGTAGACGAAGCGATTTCCATTGCGTCGGAATGTCTTGAGGAAATGGTGGAATCTCACCCGGTCGTGATTCCCGGATAATGCCCCAGGGCTCAGAAATCGACAGGAGGATCACCGTTGGCCTCGACTTGATGCGTTCCCAGATTCTCCCCTTTCACAATTCTTTTGGTGCCGTTGAGAGCGAATGGAAAAGTGATGCAAGCCGGGTCACGGAAACCGACCGGATCATTTCGGACTCGATCATGAGTGGGATCGCACGTGAATTCTCAGAAGATGATTGTTGTAGCGAGGAGTTGGATCTCGACTCCCCCAAACCCCTGGTCAGTCGTTTTTGCTGGATTCTTGATCCAGTGGATGGAACGAACAATTTTGCGATCGGAATGCCGAACTGCGCCATTTCTTTGGCATTGTTGGAAAATGGTATGCCTGTTTACGGATGGGTCTACGACTTTGCAGGACGACAACTCATTCATGGTGGTGCCGGGCGAGGCATCTTTGTCGGCGACCAGCAAGTGGAAAGGCGGGTGGCGGATCTGGGAGAGCAGACTCCGATCGGAATTCAGTTTCCCCTCTCGAAAGGAATATTGGAAAAGTTGCTCTCCGTCTTGAACCGCGAGCGAGTGAGGTCCCTTGGGTCGAGCACGATGGAAGGGGTATACGTCGCCCTGGGTCATCTCAAGGGTGCGGTGGACTTTAAGGTTAAAGTCTGGGATATCGCTGCCTTTGTGGCGTTCTTTCGTGAGTTTGATGTTCCCTATCGTTTTCTTCGGGATCCTGCGTTTCCACTGCAACTGTTCGATTTGAAAGCCCGCTCGACTCCCTTTGTCGCCGGCTCAAACGACTTTTGCGAAGAGATTGAGGCCCTTTTGAGTAGCAGCGAAAATTCTTCTTTGCAGGAGTGAATATGGTAAGCTTTTTGCGACGGCTGGAATGAACATAAAGAGAAACGACAAGCCCCCGTTGGTCTTGCGGGAGAAGACTTTTGCCGAGTATTCGGAGACACCTGATGAGGAAACCGAGGTGCCGGTTTCGCGAGCTGAGCGACTCTTTAAGATTCTCCATCCCTTGTCGCGAATAGTTTTCGTGGGAGTTTGTCTTTTAGTTGCGCTGTTTTTGGTCGTTTTTGGGCAGCGTGATTTGACGGAGAATGATGGGGCTAAAATGGTTGAGAAAGAGAGAGTCGAGGATGTTGTCCACCCAACTCGAAATCGCAACGGGTATTCTGCGGCTCAACTCCAACGTGAAAGTGCTTTGCGGGACGCACTGATGAATGAGCGTGGAGGAAGGGTGAATTTGACGGCTCTCAATTCGTTGAGGCGCGTTGGCCAATTCGCTACGGACGATCTAGAGGGTTCTATCGAAATTCTCAATATGGCTCCGAATCTAGTCCGGGTTGGCCGTGAGGATGAATCAGGCCAGATAGGAATTGGTTTCGACGGTATCGGATTCTGGAAGTTTGAACGGGGACCCAATGGCGTCCGTTCTCGAATGGCTTTGGATCAGATTGATCAGCTTGTTTTGGACGTGTTCGATTCGGTTCATAGCCCGCTGATATCTATTCTTCTCAACCAGGAAGGGAGGATTGTTTCGGTTGAGGATGTCGATGGGACGTCGGAGGATTACATTCGGATTATCTTTCTCCGAAGGGAAGGGGGTAAGGAGGAATTAGTTGATCTGAGCCAGCAGGATCTTCGAATACTCCGTCACGAATTCGAATCCGAAGGTGGTGAGGAGCTGGAGGTCGTCTACGGAGATCACGCCGATATTCTAGGAGTACAGCATCCGAGAGAAATTGAGGTCCGGCAGGACGGCGATCGATTGTTCCTCCTTTCTAGTTTGGAGATCGTTCCAAACTTTGGAGCGGTGCGCCTCCTTTTTCGGAGTCCGGTGGAGTCCTAGAGCCGTTTCCTGTTCAATAGAGTGTTTTTGAGTCCGCTTCACCGACGGTTGAACTATGCTGCTTAAGGTTAATGAGAAATGGGCTCCAGTCTTCTCTGCTTCCGCCGTTTTCAGGCTTTTCAACCGAGCGCTTTCTCAGCTAAAGTTTGAGGTTTGTGGAAAAGGTAGTCCGATGGATTCTGCTCGCTTCGATCCTCACGTTACTCGTGATTTTCGCAGTAGTGGGGCGCCAGAGTTTTAAGGAGTATAGTCAGTTTCGTGAGCGGGAGATCCAATTGCGAGAGAGAATTGAAACCGAGAGGGCGGAGTATGAGCGCCAGCGAAAGTATTACCGTAAACTTATGAATGATCCGGTATTCCTCGAGGCAGTCGTTCGGGAGAGGCTTGGCTATGTGCGCGAGGGGGAAGTGATCTTCCGTTTCGAAGAGGAGTAGGCGGCAAAACCCAGATACTCACTAGGGGAAAAGCGCCGCTGGGCGGCATTCAGTCGTCGAGTGAAAAGCTACCAACGCTATCCATCAAGCGTTTGCCCACGATCGGCCACTGGGATTGCAGGGCAGTTGCTGTCGCCAGATAGTAACTACCGTTTTTTCGAATGGCTTTGCTGTAGAATCGAAGGTCGCGGCCATTCGCGGTCCCTTCGTAGAAGAACACCAATTCGTCTCCGCTCTTGTTCACTTCCTGCCGGAGAGACATCCCCATTTGTTTGATCTGTTTCAGAGAGATGCGTTCGTAGTCATCAACGTCTCCGACGAAACTCTGGATCTGCACGTTGACGTTGGGAGCAAATCCATCGGTTACGGGCAAAAACATCGACATCGATTGAAAAGTCTCGTCGGTCGAGACGCCGATAAGGGCATCAATCGAGTAGCCTTGCTCCCGGAAATGAAGGGTGTCGGAGTGGGCTACGTGAGCTAAGGCGATGAGGAGACCTGAGAGGGTAAAGAGAAAGGATTTCATGATGAAGCTTCTGGAGGTGTCGGGTGGTTTTCGAATCTCTGTTTGACCGAGTCTTTCATGAGAACGACGAGGGTAAAGACCCCAAGAATCGTTCCAAAGGGCATGAAAAGGCACTCAATAGCGGCGATCACGATACAAAACGTGTAATGCTTCCTTTGAGCGATAAACCGTCCAGTGAGGATCACACAAATGGATCCGGCAAGTCCAACGACGATGAATAATCCCGCGATCAAAGCGAAGGCTAATCCGATCATGGTCGGGACTTCATCTCCTCCTTCGAAAGTCGTGGGCGAGACGGCCAATGCAATTCCGATAATCAGGTGTATGATCGGGAAAAAAGAAGTCACACATCCAATACCTCCAAGGATGTAGTGGAAGATGGAGAGCAGTTGTAGATGGTTCTCTTCGTCAGACATGATGCTGTCCCGGGAGGATAGAAGGCTGAATTCGGTCAAGAGAAGGCGCAAACCTGAAAGTGAGGCTTGTTGATGTAATGCCAAGTTTCTCCTCGAAAACTGTGTTGCAGGGAGGAATACTCTCGCGCGATGGATCATCAGACACTGAAGGAAGAATTTGAGCGGGCTGGCCAGGGGCAAGTGTTCCGTTTTTGGGATGGTTTGAGCGAAGAGCAAAAGGAGGGTCTTGTTTCGCAGCTAGAGGCAGTCGACCTCGATGAAATTCAACGATTGGTTGATACTCTCGTTCTCGGGGATGGGGAGGCGTCCACTGACTTTACACAGCTCGAGCCGGCGCCCTTCATCGCACTTCCCGAGGCGGGAGGGAGTGCTTCAGAATGGGCCGAGGCCCGCTCTTTGGGCGAGAATGCTCTTCGGGCAGGACGGGTTGCCGCGTTTACCGTAGCTGGTGGGCAAGGAACCCGTCTTGGCTATGATGGACCCAAGGGAACTTTTCCGGTAACCCCTGTGCGAGGAGCGACACTCTTCCAAGTGTTTGCAGAGAAAATCCGTGCAGCCAGCTCTAGTTTCGATGTGAGTATACCGTGGTTCATTATGACGAGCCGGATCAATCATGAGGCGACGGTATCGTTTTTCGCAGAAAACAGCTTCTTTGGTCTTCCCGAAACAGATGTGATCTTCTTTTCACAAGGGATGATGCCTGCGGTTGATTACGACGGAAAGCTTTTGCTGGAGTCCCCTGGTTCGCTTGCCCTGAGCCCGGACGGGCATGGAGGGTCGTTGAGGGCTTTGGTCCGCAGCGGTGCCACGGCTGAGATGAAAAAGCGGGGGATCGACATCATAAGCTACTTTCAAGTCGATAATCCGTTGGTGAGAGCGATCGACCCCGCTTTTATCGGTTTTCACGTCAAGACAGGTTCGGAGATGTCGAGCAAGATGATTCCGAAAGCCTATGCGGAAGAGAAAGTGGGTAATTTTACTTTGCTGAACGGGAAGCTCGCGGTGGTGGAATACAGTGACCTACCCATGGAAATGGCACGCCAGAAAATGGAGAATGGGCAGCTTCGGTTTTTGGCGGGGAGCATTGCCATTCATATGCTATCGAGAGAGTTCGTCGACCGAATGGGCTCTGGCGAGGGTGGGTTGCCTCCGCATCGCGCAGACAAAAAAATAGGGGTTGCCGGAGAAGACGGTGTAACCCGAAAGCCGGAAGAGCCAAACGGGGTAAAGTTTGAGATGTTTGTATTTGATGCCCTTCCCGAGGCGAAGAACCCGATCGTGATCGAAACTGCCCGCGACGAGGATTTTAGCCCGGTAAAGAATGCTGAAGGCGTCGACTCTCCGGAATCATGCCGCAGGGATTTGTTGCGTCAGTATGCACGATGGCTGAACGATGTGGGAGTTTCTGTCCCGGTAGATGGGGAAGGTGTGCCTGATCGTGTTTTCGAAATCACTCCGGCCAGAGGATTTGACCGGGAATCATTCCGGGAAAATCCCCAAAATCAGGGTCTTTCAATTCCCGGGCCAAACGAGGTCTTCTAGAACATTCTGCAGGGCACATCAAACTATTGTTCCTCGGGTTTGGCGCCGGTAGGCTCTTCCGAGGGGGTTGATGGTGCTGAATCAATTGCCTTCGCCGGATTGTCAGGGTCGCTTGATCCGAGGACTTGGTTCCAGAGAAGTCCCTGTTCTTGAACAGCCTCCAGCCATTTCTCTCTCATCGCTTCGTCATTCTCTCTCATCTGCTCAAAATCCAGACGAATCGGGCTGTTCGTCTTGAGGCCGTTTTCAAGAGCCGGGTCGATCAGAGATCTTCTGATGACCCACATGGCACCTCCCTGGATTAGTCTTTGAACTTTTCGATCATTTTCTGAGAGTCTCCATTTCTGCCGAACGGGAATTACCTCTAGTCGGGATGAGAATAGATTAATGTTCAGCGGTTTGTGCCAACTCGGTAGAACAGTAGACATTTCAACATTCTTGATACTGAAAAAAAACGGTAGACCTTGGGGTTGAACTCTTAAGAAAAAGAGTTCGGGAACGCCCAAGTCTGATACCTTGAGAGTCGCAAAGGCTTCTTCTGAAAGAAACTGATAGGATTGGTTTTCTTTGATGAAGAACAAATCGTTGCTGCTAGATGCAGTATATGCTTTGAATACAGCTCCTAAATCAAACTCGAAAATATTTCTAGAATCTGAATCTGGAAAGTCTCCACGCATTCCAATTTGGAATCGGGCGATGTCTTCTAAACGAATCGCTTTGGCTTCTGGGTCAGCCCGAATCTGTAGGATATTGCCGCCGACTACGTTGTAGAAAAGAATCGTTCCATCGACTGCAAGCATCACAGGAAACCCGTCATCGAGATCGTAGACAACCATAGCTCTTCGATCAGGTTTCATCCATGATATTGCTGCAACTGTTTTTGCGTATCCCATGTCGCTTAACATGGTTAGTCGAAAGTTCTTTGTTTCGAAGGAACTAAGAAGCTCTGCTCTGGGGCTAGGCGAAGTAGGAAAAATCCGATAGAAGACTAGGGTAGGAACTCCTTCGTTTTTGAGTAGAATTTCATTATTTGACTGGATTTCAATCGTAGTGCCGCGCTCTCCAACTTCGCCGTTCTCCTCAACATAATTGAGATCGAAAACATTAGCCTTACTACCGTCATGAACCTGATATGTCTCCCGGATAGTTCTTGCCTTGGTGCTCGTTGAGAGGAATCCGTCGCGTATCTCAAGAAAGACCGGTTCCTCTTCTATCTGCTCAAAAAATCCGGCAGGTATTTCATTGAATGCTGATTCGTTGATCGTCCGAATTCGATCAGCGTTGGTCATCCACTTTCCAAAAGCGTCCGAAATATCTCCAAAAAGCGGTAAGGATGATGAGAGTGTGGCGAAAACGGCGAAGTATTTCTTCATTATTCGATCAACTCACGGATGGTGGGTTGTTACCTCGTCTGCCGGAACGCTTCGCCCATCATTGAAGTATCGATATTGTCCGGCAGTGCCTTTCCAGTCGCATAGGTAAAAAGGTAGGCTTTGAAAATGTAGTCCGCTGTAGCGGTGATGACTGCAACTAGAATGAGGAGAGGTATGCCCAAACCGAGAGCAAGAGCCGGTTGGTTGATTATGAACAGGGCGACAATCAATAGAATTACGGGAAGGGAAATCAAAAATCCAATACCCCCCATGGAGAAATTTCCGGCAAGTGCGGTTCCCCACGTCGACTTCAGGGTGCGCACCGATTCCTTGAAGGCGCCAATCGGTCCGAGACCTTGCGAAGCGATAACGGGAATAACGAAATAGGAGAGTGCGGTCCAAGCTGAGCCGATGATTGCAGCAATGAAGGCTCCTGCCTTTTGGTTCCTTTCGATGACTCTGAGAATAGTGCCGATCACTGCGGAAACCAAAGCCCATCCAAAAATGGAGTGAAGTCGCTTTGCGGCAAAGGAGAGACCGAATCCTACTTTCCCCTGTCCTCCTTCAAAAATATTCATCACTGAAGCCACCAAGGCTGTATTGAAGAAAATAATCACGAAGTAGTTGCAGAAATAGAAAAGAAATGCGGTCACATACATTCCGTAATCCTGCTGCGAAGTTCCCGCTTCGACGTCGTCAAACCATGCATCCAGCTGGCCGGTCTGCCAAAGCGGTAGGAGAAAACTGGCGAAGACCAGAATCGAGGCGACGGTAGAAATAGCCGGAAAAGCAAGGAGCTGCTTGTTCTCAAAAAGAGTCCGATAGCTGATCTTGGCGAACTGCCAACTGCGGGAAAGTGTCGCAAACATGAAAACGTGGTAAAGAGGGTAGGGGGCGGAATCAAGAATGTAGAAAAACTGCAGTAGCGATTTCTCTTCAAGTGCCCTTGGGTCGTGCGGTTACTCGAAACGACTGCCGTCGCTTCGCTACAAGGGGTGCGATTGAGGGAACGTTAATCCTTCAACACCCGCTCGAATATTCCTACGGCCTCATCCAGCTCCTCCATCGAAGCCGTGAGAGGTGGTATGAATCGGACGGTCTGCCCTCCCGCTGGAGCGGTAAGGAGTCCCTCGTCGCGTAGCCGGGCGACGATGGGCAGGTGATCTTCGTTGAGTGCGATCCCTACCAAATATCCTTTGCCACGAATTTCCCGAATCCGCTCAGGGAATTTCTTCTGTAGATTGAGGAGGGCTTCCATGAGGTGTGTTCCCTGCCGAGCGACTTGTTCGATGAGGTTGTCTCTCTCGAGAACGTTTAAGACCGCTAACGCTGCCGAGCAGGCCAGCGGAGTTCCGCCGAAGGTGGTCCCATGAGAGCCGGGTGTGAATAGATCGGAGAACGCGTTTGCGGTCCAAATCGCACCGATGGGAAAACCACCTCCGAGTCCTTTCGCCATTCCTATCGCGTCCGGCTCGATCCCGGAATAGTGGTAGGCGAAGAACTTACCGGAACGGCCGATTCCGCACTGCACTTCGTCCACCATAAGCATGACTCCGCGTTCGGTGCACAGTTCCCGGAGATCACGAAGGAACTGCTCATCTGCTGGGTAGATACCCCCTTCTCCCTGAATAGTCTCTACAAGAACCGCACAAACGGAGCGGTCCACTGCCTTTTTAAAAGAGTCAATATCATTGAGTTTGGCGTGGCGAAACCCTTTCAGCATTGGGCGGAATCCACTTTGGATTTTCTCTTGAGGCGTTGCTGCCATACCCCCGAAGGTCCTTCCGTGAAAGGCATTTTCCGCCGTTAACACAGTAAAACGCTTTCCCTCTCGACCCGAAATTTTCCGACCATGAAGCCGGGCGAGCTTAATCAGTGCTTCATTGGCTTCGGCACCACTGTTGCAGAAAAGAACCTTTCCTGCGGGTGTGTTTTGATTCAAACGTTCAGCAAGCTCCGCTTGAAGTGGGTTCGCGAAAAGGTTGCTGCAGTGTGTGAGACGGGTGGCCTGCTCCTGAACAGCCTTCACCCAGTCGGGGTGTGAGTGCCCAAGAGCATTGACGGCTATACCGGTAGTAAAGTCCAGGTAAGTTCGTCCCTCGTCATCAGTCACCCGGCTACCCGATCCGCTGACCAGAGAGATAGGTGGAGCTCCATAGTTTCGAATCAGGAACTGCTGGTACTGTTCTTCGGTTCGCGGATCCATCAGTGAACAATCTCGGTTCCAATCCCTTCGTCAGTAAAGACCTCGAGCAAAAGTGAATGTGGCATTCTTCCATCAACAAAGTGAACGCGATGAACGCCGTTCTTCAGCGCATGAACGGCACTGTCCACTTTCGGTATCATTCCATGCGCAATGACGCCTTTCTCCTTCAGATCGTTCGCGCTCGTCGCAGTTAGGCTTGATATCAGGGTTTCCGGGTCTTGTGGGTCCTTCATTAGTCCTGGCACATCGCAGAGATAGACTAGGCGACGCGCTCTAAGAGCAGAGGCAACCCTTGAAGCGGCTACATCTGCGTTGGTGTTGTAAGCCTGTCCAGTCTTATCAGCGCCAACCGGGGAAATGATCGGCATGTAACCATCTGCGATCGCCTTCCGAATGGGACGGGTTTTCACCTCCTGAACCTCTCCTACATATCCAATATCGATTGGCTCACCAGAGGGAGAGAAGGCAAGCCTCTCGGTTCGAAGCACTTTCTTCCCAGGAATCGATAGCGGACGACCCAGCTTTCTCTGGATGATCTCGCAAATTTCGAGGTTCACTTCTTCGTCAAGAGTCTTGCGGACAATCTCGACGGTCTCCGAATCGGTAACCCGAAGCCCTTTTTCAAATCTTGCTTCCAGCCCAGAGGCATCCATCGCGCGGGTAATTGCTTTGCCCCCACCGTGAACAACTACGACGTGGATTCCGACGGCTGCAAGAAAGCAAAGGTCGGTAGCTACTTTTGCACGGACCTTGGGGTCGGGGTCGTCCATGAAGCCGCCGCCGTATTTTACGACAAAGACCGAACCGTTGAAACGCTGAATGTACGGAAGTGCTTCGATGAGCACCGCCGCCTTCGATGTGACGTCGATGTGACTAAGATCCATTACTCACTCTTGTTGAAGTCTACGTACCCTTCTGAAAGGTCCGTTGTGAGCAGTTGGAAGGACCCCTTGCCGAGATTCAGGTTCAGATTGACCGTAAACTCTCTTTGTTCGACCTCCTTTTTCCAGAGAGGTAGGTTCTCCGTTTGCGGAGCGCCTCTTCTCATAACGGGCACCGGACCGTAGTCCATATCTACTTTGTTGTAGTCAATACCGACACGTGCGTAACCTGCGGCGTCGACGATGCGTCCCCAGTTCGGGTCATTTCCAAACCATGAAGTTTTCACCAGGAGAGAATTGCCGACACACCGAGCGACTTTCTCGGCCTCTTCATCAGAGGGAGCTCCGGTCACGGAAAGTGTAACCACGTGATTGATTCTCTCTCCATCACCCACGATCATCCGCGCAAGCCGGTTACAAACTTCCCCCACTGCACGATGGAACGCATCGAGTAGATCGGCATTGTCGTCAACACGCGTGCCGGACGCACCGTTCGCGAGGAGGAGAACCGTATCGTTGGTGCTCATATCTCCGTCCACTGAAATGCGGTTGAAAGAACCGTGCACGGCTCGGGTCAGCGTTGCTTGAAGGGTTGCCTGGGGTACGACGAAATCTGTTGCGAGAAACGCGAGCATGGTCGCCATATTTGGCTCAATCATGCCGGCTCCTTTTCCCACTCCGGAAACCGTATACCGCTTCGAACCCTCCTCGATGCGGACGGTTACCGTTTTGGACCGGGTGTCTGATGTCAGAATTGAGTTGGCAAAGTCATGGCCGCCAGCAGAGTCGCGGGTCACTCGGAGTGCGGATTCGCGAATTCCACCCCGGACTTTTTCCATGGGGAGCTCTCGGCCAATTCTCCCGGTCGAGGCTACGAAAACACTATTCGGCGGAAGGCTGAGTGCCTGGCGGGCGATGGTGGCCATTTCCGCACAGTCTTTTTCACCCTGTTCCCCCGTGCAGGCATTCGCATTTCCACTGTTGGCAACAATTCCATGAAAGACGTGGGTTGGAGAGAGCAGGGACTTGCAGAAGTCCACCGGCGCTGCGACAACATCGTTGAGTGTGAAGACTCCAGCACCTGTGCATGGTTTCTCACTTAGGATAAGGCCAAGATCAAGCCGGTCGTCACCCGTTCCGCGGATATCGCAGGCAACGCCCGATGCTGAAAATCCCGGAACGTCCGTGATCCCCGGGCTCTGTTCTTTGACGGAAAGGTTCATCGGGTGTGGTTAGGGAAGTCCAGCGGTTTCATCCAGACCGAATTTCAGGTTCATCAATTGAACGGCCTGCCCACTCGCTCCTTTTAGCAAATTATCCTCAGATGAGGTAAGCAGCAGACGTTGGGTGCGCACGTCCATTCGCGCCGCTATATCAATCCGGTTGGTGCCGACCACATACTTTGATTCAGGCAGCGAATCACCGTCTAAAACGCGAACAAACGGTTTGTCGCCATAAACCCGATTCCACTCCGCGACAACAGCGTCGGTGCTTATACCATCGTAAGGTAAAGAAATGGTAGTGATGATACCCCTTCGCATCGGAATCAGATGGGGGAGAAATTGAAGAATCACCTCGTCGTTGGCAGCTATTCCCAGCTGTTCCTCAATCTCGGAAAGGTGCCGATGTTTGGGCTGTCCGTAAGGGCGTGCACTCTCGTTTCTCTCACAGTAACTAAAATCTTCGTTAGCTTTCTTTCCCGCTCCGCTAACGCCGCTCATGCTACAAGCAACGATCCCTTCGGTCTCAACTAGCCCGGCCGAGAGAAGCGGCAGAAGGGGGACAAGAACCGATGTCGGATAGCAACCGGGACACGCCACGAGATTGCTCTTCTTCCAGTCAAAAAGGGGAAACTCAGGAATGACGTATGCTGCAGCCTTCAACAGGTCGGGGTCCGGATGGGGTGCGCCGTAGAACTCCTCGTAAAGGGCGGTGGATCCAAGTCGGAAATCTGCACTGAGATCAAAAATTGCCTTTCCAGCTTCGAAAAGCGGTCGGGCATAGCCGGCAGCGACCCCGTGAGGAAGCGCTAAAAAGACCACCTCCAGATCCTCGCGTTTGGCAAGCTCATCTGCGTTGGATTCTGAAAAAGCAAGGTCGCCCAACCGGTGGGCCAGTTTGGGAAAAACCGTAGAAACTTGAGTGCCGCCAAGGCTTCGGGAGGTGACTGCAGCCAACTCCACCCCAGGATGGCTGGCCAACAGCTCCACCAGAACTTCTCCGGAGTATCCGGATGCTCCCACTATACCGACTCGTAGCATCAAAGAGACTTACCACTGAAGATAGGGATAAACCAACCCTGAAATCTTGTGGCTGTTTCTGAGATTGGGGTCGGGACAGGTCTGATTGGACTGAGCGGTGAAGTAGAAACAGGATCTTTCTGACTGGCGAATCGCTCCAACATGTACAAGGGGATATTTGTAGCATCTCGCCGTAAGGCGGATGACAGTCTTACACCTTGAACCCGTTTTGACTCTGAGTCATCGGTCTCACGACCGACGCTACATTCTTGCCCATTGTAGATTCATATCTCCTCGTACTTTTTCGTTATAAAAGATCAAAGAGCCCGAGCTGCGACTCCACTTGGGGAAACTGGAGGTCGGGCAAATCGGGAATCCACTCCTGAAGGAGGCAGTGAAATCGTCTACAGAGTTGGGGTGCGAAGGTGTCGTCTGGAGTGTGCATAAACACGTAGGGCCTTCTTCCCTCGCGGATCCAATGCGCCACCACTCTGGCAACTTCGCTTTGCCATGGGTCCACAAGGTTTATGTTGTTCCTTCCCACAAACCGGACCAAGGGCCGTTTTCCGGTGACGGTCCATTCAACGGGCAACCGTGGTTTGCGCTCTTGAGATTTCTCCTCCACAGGATCGCTAGGTGGTGCGCTGAAAAGAGCGCGGCTATCGAAAGTCACCCGATCACATTCGCGCCCCCGCAAAAGTGCATACAGGTCACTGCGGCTTCTACCGGGTTGAAAGAACGCTTCGTTCCTCACTTCGACGGCGATGGGTAGTCGGTCAGGCCATCCATCGAGGAATTCTCCCAACTCCTCCAAGCGTGATGGACCAAAGCTCGCATGGAGCTGTAGGAAGGTGGTTCCGAGTCGGATGGCTTCCCGTAGAATATCGAGTCTCCTGATGAGGGACTCAAAAATAGGGCCGGATGCTGAGAGTCGATTCGTGTGAGACAGGTCACGAGGAACTTTCATGCAAAACTCAAAGCCCTCGGCACTCTCATCCGCCCAGCGTTGGACAATTTCCTCTTGAGGTAATGCATAAAAAAACGAGTTTCCTTCTACCGTGTTGAAAACTCTTGAGTACTCACGAAGAAGCTTACTCTGGGGAGTCGATTGGGGTAGGAATTTCCCTCTCCATTCCGGGATGCTCCATGCCGGACAACCAATTGCGTAGGGGAGTTTATTTGCCATGGTCATTTTTTGCGATCTCCTCAGCGACGAGTTTACCGGAGATGACAGCACCTTCGATCGAAGCGCTCAATGTGTGGTCGCCGCAGACGTAGACTCCCCGTTCCACCTGAAATCCGTTTCGCTCAACTCCGGGTAGCTGCTCCGGTAGGGCTCTTGGAATAACATCCGTGCGGAGATGAGTCCAATCATTCACCGCTGTTCCAAACCACCCGACGAGCTCTTCTTGAATCCTTTCAGGAAGGTTCTCTTCTTTCGGTAGCCCTAGAACAGATACGGATAGTAGGGCCCGACCATCCGGACTGTAGTCCTGGGCTGCGTCAGTGAGTGTACATACGTTATTCACCCGGCCTTCGCCACTGCCGTTCAGGCAGATGATCGCCTCTCTGGTTGGAGATTGCTTCGCCGAAAAATACACGTTTGTCACTGAACGCCATCGAGGTTCGGGATGGATACTGATCGGGAGAAGTTTCCCGATCTGACTGGAATCGGTCGCAAGCACCACAACTGAAGCATCTATTTGTTCTCCTGTTTCCAGAGTGACCCGACGTTCGCTTACTTCCGCAACAGAGGTGTTCAGCGAAACGGTTCCTCCTGGAAGTTGTGATGCAAGTTGCTTGGGGATCTGCCCCATCCCGCGGGCAGGAATAGTCGCGCTTCCTTGTCCAAACATTTTGAAGGTAAACTCGAACATTCGACTCGATGTGCGAAGCTCACGCTCGAGAAAAATTCCTCCGTAGAACGACCGAAAAAAACTATCGATCATTTGTCCGGAGAAACCCTTGGAGGCTAGGTAATCTTCAGTGGATTGGTCGGGTCGTGAGGCGATTTCCGCCAGTGAGCTTCTTAGGAGACGGGACCGCATTCGGCCTACGCGAAGTTTGTCGGCGAACGACCCAATGGGAGCTCGAAGACTAGCAATAGCTGAATTAGGGCGGCGGAAGACGTCCATCAGGCGATAGAGATTGCCTTCTTTGTAAACCAAGGCACCCGGCGCGAAGCCACGCAGATCAAGAGACTCAAGATCGAGCAGCTTGCCGGTTTCCGGATAGGCATCGAGGTAGACCTGAAACCCGCGATCAAGAAGAAAGCCGTTTACGCAGTCGGTCCGAACCCGCCCGCCAACGTCGTCACTCGCCTCGAAAACCCGCGAGGGAATGCCAGCACGTTGCAAATGCACAGCACAGGAGAGTCCTGCCATTCCGGCACCTACAACGAGAACGGGCTTGTTCATAGAGCAGAGGGTGCTCGACGGTTGGAGTTGTGCAACTTTGATCGGGGTTCGAATACCCCTTGCAACGGAAGAATCTTAATCCAAGGTTTGAAAGGTGCGCAGCGATGTTGCCCAAGCCTCATAACAATTGATTTAGAAAAGCGTAGCAGCCTACAGAGTATAGCATCTCATGCAGAAAAAGGACGGTATGGTTTACGCGCCGGAAGCGCGCAAGACGAAGAAAGTGGTCGATGGCGAAGAGTTTCCGTTTGCTGCGGCATTCTTTGACCACGGCCACCTTTACGGGCAAATCAATGGATTGCTGGAAGCCGGCGCCAAGCTCTCTCTGATTTATGATACTGACGAGACACGGCTGCGTTCACTCAAGGAAAAGTTTCCAGAGGTACGGATAGCGAGGACTTTTGAGGAGGTTCTTCAAAGCGATGTGAGTATGGTGGCCTCTGCTGCAATCCCGTCGGAGCGGGCTCGGATTGGAATCGAGGTGATGAAGGCTGGAAAAGACTATTTTGTCGATAAGTGCCCGTTTGCCTCTATTGACCAGTTGGAGTCGGCACGCGCAACTGTCGAGCAGACAGGTCAAAAGTACCTCGTCTACTATTCAGAGCGCCTTCACGTGGAATCCGCTTGGTACGCCGATGAGTTGATTCAGGGAGGAGCGATTGGGGATATCGTTCACATGGAAATTTTTGGTCCCCACCGACTGAGCAAGGACAATCGGCCGGTGTGGTTCTTTGAAAAGACCCGCTACGGAGGAATTTTGACGGATATCGCCTCTCACCAGTTCGACCAGTTTCTTCATTATGCGCGTTGCGACGAAGGGGAGGTTGTCCATGCCGTGGTGGACAATCGCAGCCATCCGGATCGACCTGAATTCGAGGACGTTGGCCAGGCTTCGCTGATTTTGGCGAATGGTGTACAGTGCTTCTCACGGGTGAACTGGTATACCCCCGATGGAATGAGAGGGTGGGGTGATGGGCGAACCTTCATCACAGGAACAAAAGGCGTGATGGAGATACGAAAGTATTTCGACCTTGGTCGAGGCGATCAGGGCGACCTCATTTTTTTGGTCGATGGATCGGGAGAGCAAGTGCTCGACGTCGGAGGAAAAGTCGGTTTTCCCTTTTTTGGAGAGATGATCCTGGATTGCCTCAATCGAACGGAAAAGGCGATGACCCAGCACCACGCATTTCAGGCAGCGAGACTTTCGCTAGAGGCTCAGGCTTTGGCAGACGAAGCTCGGCGATAATGATCAGCCGAAGTGCCAACGAAATGCGAAGAAAACCGTGGCGCAATCAGTGCGAATGAGGATTGGTCGGGGAGACTGGATTCGAACCAGCGACCCTCTGCTCCCAAAGCAGATGCGCTACCAGACTGCGCTACACCCCGTTGCCAAAAAGGGGTAGACAACGGAAAATTGAGACTGTTGCAAGCGATTTAATGCTGGGATCCGCTTGGGATTACACTGTGCGCGAAAGAACCCAGGGGACTGGACCCTAAAAAGCCTACTCCATGGTCAGGTTGACCAGCCCGAGGTCGCATTCGATGTTGAATTCGACCATAGAACTCTTGGATACACCGACGTAGGTAAATACCGCGAAGACGTCCGCTGGTTTCTTCTGGAGGTTGTAGGTGGCTTCGTGGATATCGTCGACAACATAGTCGCTGCGGTCGGACACAATTGGACGCATTTTTTCATCGAAAAACTGGACGGAGTAGTTCCGGTCGGTGTTCCCCTGAGACATCCGGAAAGTCATGGCGAGCGGGTAAGGCGAGTTCTTTGGAATTTCTACTCCGGAAAGAAGTATCGGAAAGCTGTCTAGCTGCACTTCAAATCCCGGTTCGAGACGCAGCGGAATCGGACGGGATTGTTTCTCCTCTTCTTCGAGAATGACTCTGATCTGACCGCTGAATTCCGCTTCGGTCCCAAGAACATTTACATCGTAAGGACAAGCAATCTGGATGAGGGCAGTTCGGTCATCGAGAACTTCGGTAACGAGAACGGAAAGGTCACCTGCGGAATAGGAGATACCGGTAGTGGAGCCTTTGGGAATCACACGAAGGCGGACAGAATCTTCATCAATACCGCTGATCTGGCCTTCGTTGAAGGAGCATTTGAGGACAAAAATAATCTGCCGTGCACGAAAATCGTCCGAGTTGATCTCTTCGGTCAGGATGAAGTATTCGCTTCCCAGATGAAAACCGACGAGTTCAACGGTTGTGCCTATTGCAGGATTGGAAAAACTGGGCGAGAGGAGGAGGGCGCAGAGGAGTACCTTTTTCATGGGATCCTGACTATGGTTTGAATTCAACGTCTGGGCAACCCTTGAAAGATCTCTTAAGATAGGAGTTTCTCCTCGTGCAGAGTCTCCTTGCCGCAGGTGCAGTCGTTATCGCGCGGGACAACTGTTTACCAGTTTACTTTGAATATAAAAGGGACGAAAACTTATTGCAGTCACCAGGGAGGCGTAAAACTTCCGGTGTCCGCCTCTGGTCGGTAGAATCTGTTAGATTCGGTCGATTTTCCTATCAGATCCATCGTTAGGATTCGGCTGGTCAGAGACAGGTGCTACTCCTAGAAAGGGGTATGAGTAAGGATAAAGGCAGTTTGGACACCCGTGCGGTTCATGCCGGGGTCTATAAGGATGGGACCCACGGTTCGGTTACCACGCCCATCTATCCCTCTTCCACATTTGCCTTTCCCACTCCTGGTGAAACGCCGCACTTTGATTACGGGCGATGCAATCACCCCACACGGGACGCGTTGCAGGAAAATCTTGCCAGCCTTGAGGGTGGCCATCGAGCTTGGGCCTGCGTAAGTGGCATGGCGGCGATACAGGCCGTTCTTTATCTTCTGAGGTCAGGAGATCATGTGATTTGCGGGCGTGATGCTTACGCGGGAACTTTGCGGCTTTTCTTGCGGTTACTGAACCGCTTTGGGATCCATTTCTCTCTCGTGCCGATGGAAGACGATGAGGAAATCCGAGCTGCGGTCCGTCCGGAAACGCGGATGATTTGGATTGAGACTCCTACCAATCCGATGATGAGGATGGTCGACATCGCTGCGACGACAGCTCTGGCAAAGGAGAACGGGTTGATTTCCGTGGTGGACAACACGTTTCTTACGCCGGTTTTCCAGCGTCCTTTCGAGTTAGGCGCAGACATAATTGTGCATTCGACGACCAAGTATCTCAACGGGCACAGCGATGTTGTCGGGGGAGCGATCATTTGTCGGGATGAAACTTATGCTGAGGAGCTAGAGTTTATCGTTTCCTCGGCAGGCTTGGGGCAGGGGCCATTCGACGCATGGCTTGTGCTAAGGGGAATCAAGACCCTGGGAGCTCGAATGAGGGCCCATCAGGAAAATGCCAGCGAGATTGCTCGTTTTCTCTCGGAGAGAGAGGAAGTGGATCAAGTGTTCTATCCCGGCTTGCCCGGTTTTCCTTGGAAGAATCTCGTAAAGAGGCAGCAAACCGGACCGGGTGGAATGCTCTCGGTCACGCTAAATCCTAACTTGGTAGACCCTGTTCGTTTTGTTCAGGCGGTTCGAGTGTTCCAGCTGGCAGTCAGTCTCGGCGGTGTCGAGTCTTTGATCGAACTTCCCTATTCGATGAGCCACAAATCCCTTGAAGAGGAAGAGAAGAAGTCTGCCGGACTGGTTCCTGAGTTGGTTCGCCTGTCGCCTGGAATCGAGGCGATTGGAGATCTGCTGACGGACCTGGCTCAAGCCCTCGACGCAGCGCGTCAATGACAGAGAGTCGGAACACAGGCCGGAAGGATGTGCCGGAGGAGGAAAGGATCGACGTAGCCGACTATCTTCATCAGATCGAACGGCTGGCGCAGAAGTGTGGATTTGAGAGTTCTATTTTTGCCGAAATCAAGGGCTTTCGGCTTCCCGTGCTTTCGCGTGATCTTTCCAGAGAAAAGATACTGTACGTTTCCTCAGGTGTTCACGGGGATGAGCCGGCAGGGCCACTGGCGATCGAGGAAGTGTTGTCCGACGACGGATTCAACCGCGAAGTCGGTTGGGTGATCTTTCCGGTCATCAATCCGACTGGCCTAAGCCAAGCAACCCGGGAGACGGACGACGGTATTGATTTAAACCGTGACTACCTCCTCTTGGAGTCCGAGGAAGCGCGGGCTCACCGGCACTTTCTCAGTGCTTCTGGTTGGCACTTCTGGGCAGCACTGGGATTGCATGAAGACTGGGAGGCTTCTGCAGGTTACATTTACGAGCACAATACAGAAAATCGCCCGAATCCTCGCAACCATCTACTGGAGGGCTTAAGCAGTTCGGTCGGAATTGAATCTGGCGATACGATCGACGGTTGGGAGACTTATTGCCCGGGAGTCATTCACCCTTCGAGCGATCCCCAACTCCGTGAATACTGGCCGGAACAAGTTTATCTAATGAATCATCACACGGCTATGAGCTACACAATCGAGACCCCGAGTAGCCAGAAACTTGAGAACAGAGTCAGGGCCTTGGGTCTGTGCCTGCGGGCGTTTGGTTCTATCGATTCGTGGAAGGTGTAAGACACGTGACTGGCGCTTCCGACTTGCGACGAAGGATTTTTTTAGAGAATTGATCGAGATGAAAGAAGTCGACCAGAAGCCTTGGCGGATCGCGATAACGGGAGGAACAGGTCTCATCGGACGCGAGTTGCGCAAGGAATGGGAGGAAGCAGGGCACGAGGTTCTGACCGTGAGTCGAAAGGATGATGGAAACGGAATTTTCTGGGACCCGGAGAACGAGAAGATCGACATTGCTACCTTGGAGGGGCTGGACGCTGTTGTTCATCTAGCGGGTGAGCCTATCGCCCAGCGATGGACTGGCGAGGTGCGTGAGCGGATTTACTCGAGTCGGGTGAAGTCTACGCGTTTGCTAGTGCGTTCATTTGCGAAACTCAAGACACCACCAAGAGTCTTCTTATCTGCTTCCGGAATCAATTACTACCCCTCGACAGAGATGGGTGCGCGTCTCGACGAACAGGCAGACGTAGGCGATGATTTTCTCTCGCGGGTTTGCCTGCATTGGGAAGCGGAAGCTTCAAAGGCAAATCCACTGGTCAGCCGCGTGTGCCTTTTGAGAACGGCCGTTGTTCTTTCTCCTTTGGGCGGTGCGTTGGCCAAACTGTTGCCTGTATTCTCGAAAGGGCTAGGCGGACGAATCGGAACGGGTAAGCAGCCTTTCCCCTGGATCTCGATTGGGGACTACAAGAGGGTATGCAGCTACCTGTTGTTTGACTCGGAACTGACTGGGCCGATTAATGTGGTTGCTCCCAAAGCTGCAACCAACGAGAGCTTCACGAAAGCACTGGCGAAGGTGCTTGGAAAACCTGCGTCTCTTGCTGTTCCCAAAATGGCAATCCGCCTTGCTTTTGGAGAGATGGGGCGTTTGACGGTTATCGAAGGAGTGGATGCAGCTCCTGCAGCCCTGCTTTCAGACGGTTTCGAATTTCAGGACTCGGATTTGGAAGAAGCACTCGAAGATCTGCTAGCCTGATTTCAAATTACTCTGAGACCGGGCAAGTGGCTAGAGGTCCTCACATTCCTTTCCGCAACGCAGTGACGATGGTTTCAACATTAGATCTCATCATATCGACGTAGCCTGAACTCTCTGGAAGCCCGATGCCATCCGCATAGAGAGCTCCGCCTACTGGGAGTCCCGCTTCCTTTGCCAACGAGTGAATGAACTTCGGATTCATCCCTCGTTCCGTAAAAATAGCGGCAACATCATTTTCTTTCAGGTATCTCAGGATTTCGCCCAGCTCTCTTTGGGAGACCATTTGTTCATTTTGAAAACCTTTTGCGGCAACCGGGGTGAAATCATATTTTCGGCAGAAGTAGCCGAAGGCTAAATGGGGGGTGACGAGAATTCTCCTCTCCTTGGGGATGAAGGCAACCTGCTCTTCGATCCAGTCATCGAGAAGAGAGAGTTCATTTCGGTAGCTTTGCAAATTTCCCATGTAGAGGTCGCGATTTTGAGGATCGATGTAACTCATCACGTTCGCGAGCTCACGGGAAGCTTGCCTCATATTGTCTGGGTCGTGCCACCAGTGTGGATCGATGGTTCCTTCGTGATCATGGTGGTGATGGTCGGTCCCAAACTCCACCGGGTCTGTCCTGATGGAGTAGACTCTTCCTCCCGCTTCAAAGACAATCTGTTGGGGTGAGAGGTTGTCCTTCAATTCCTCGAGGTAATGGGACTCCATTCCCTTACCGGATGCGACCACTAATCTGGCAGAGCTTGCCTTCGCCAGAGTGCTGGGGCTTGGCGTGAAATCATGCGGATCATCCGACCTTCCGATCAACTCGATCACTTGGACTTTCTCTCCGCCAATTTGCGAGGCCATGTCTGCCAAGAGGGGATGAAGGGTGGCAATCTCAAGACCAAAGGAGGAAAGGTGCGTTCCTACGGTGAGCAATGCGGGGAGAAAGAAACGTTTTTGAATCTGGTTCACTGGTCTTCCTTACTTCAAAGTTCTTTGCGGTGAATGAAAATTGCGTACTACCGATGAAGCGATCTTGAACAGGGAAAGGGTGATAAATACTGCCCGGGCCATACGGTTTTACTCGAAGTGGGTAAACCCACCCTCCGAGAACACCGGTCTTCCATCAAGGTCAACGATGAGGTTTGAGGAAGAGCCTTTCTGGCTCGTCGCCTCTTCAAGTGTTCCTATTGCAGCTAAGGGTATCTTGAAATCTTCCTTCCAAGCCTCCTCAAACGCCACGTGATCGATTCCCGGTTTCGTAAAGAAGAGAAGTTCATAATCTTCACCGTCCGTGAACGCATGCCAAACTGCTGGTTTGCCTGTATCCTGGGCGGCTGCCCGCGCTTCGTCAGAGGTTGGAATGCATGAGAGGTCCAGTTTTGCCCGCAGTCCTTCTGGAAGCATTTTCGGAAGATCACTGGCGAGGCCGTCTGTTACGTCCATCATCGCAGTGACGGCTTCGTTTTTGCCGAGCCACTGGCCTTCTTTAAGCCGGGGCTGAAAACTGAGGTGGTGGCCAAGGATGCTTCCACCGAGAGATCCAGTCACCCAAACCCAAGATTCAGCGGAACCTCCTTTGCGGTAGATTGGCTTTTCAGCCTGACCGACTAGACTCAAAGTGGCGGTGAAAGTCCCTTCAGCACCCTGGGAAAGGTCGCCCCCGTTTATTTCACACTTTGTCAAAATCGCAGCATCTCTCAATCCGTGAAAGAATCCTTCAAGCCACTGAACGGAAAGGTCTGCCCCGCAAGTGATCGCTACCACCGAATGCAATGGGGATCCACCCATCGCGGCAATATCGCTTAAATTGCGTTTGAGCAATTTAGCCCCCGCCTGTGCAGGCGATGCGGTATCGTCGAAGTGGACTGTGTAGGTTAGGCTGTCAGTGGTCAGCAGAAGGCTTCGGCCACAAGGCACCTGAAGGACTGCTGTGTCGTCTCCAATACCTTGAGGAGATTCCGGACTAGCATCGGCCAACCACTCCTTGATGAAATGGACAAGTTGCTCCTCTCCGAATCTATCCACACGATCAAGCTGGGTCTGAGCAAAAGGATTCATAGGTCCTGCGGAAGGGCGATAAGGTTCAGAAACGAGAAGAGATTGAAAAACGCGTGGAACAGTATCGGGGTCCGAATATCCTTAGTGTCTTCGTAAACTTTGGCTAGAAGCAGCCCGATCATACAAAGCGGAAGGAAATTCTGCAAATTTGCGTGAATCAGGGAAAAGAGGATTGAAGAGACGATCAGTGACAATCTTGCAGGACCAATTTCACGGAGGAATCTGTAAAGGAATCCGCGAAAGACGAGTTCCTCTGAAATCGGTGCACCAATGACTACCATGAGTCCAAGAGTGAACATATATCCAACAGATTCAGCATTTGCGATCCACTCGGCTGCAACCTGTGGCGCCGGTTGAATTCCGATTCCCAACTGCTGGATTCCCCAAAGAAGCATCCCCCAAAAAACTGCAGTTAACCAAACAAGGGGCAAGTAGCGCAGAAACAGGTGCATAGACTGGCAAAAAGCGGGCCAGAACGGCAATCCATCCTGTCGAAAAAAACCAATGATCGACCACCCACGTTTGTGGACAAAGCCAAGAATAATGGCCACTAAGCCAACTTGCATCAAAAAGGTAGCGCCGATCGAAACATACTGATCATAATTGGTCCCCTCTTCCTTGATCAGGTCCACCAAGGTCATCCCTGCAAATGGAGCAAGAATTAGAAGAACGACTGCCAGGAAGAGGATGAGAAGGATGTCGGCTAGCGAAAAGGCCCACCTGTCCCAGCCATTTTGGTTTTGGTAGTGATTCTTGACCGGGCGCAAATAGGCAATGATCGCACCCAAAAAGATCAGGAGAAAGAGAATTGCGTTTATTGGGCTGATCGTAGCTTCACCTTCCATAAACCTTCCTGAATCCGGTGTTACCTTTCACAATCGGTTTGCGAGTACAGAGGATAGACATAGTCGAAAACGATTCGGAAATCATTTCCTGCCCTCAGAGGATCTTTCCGTCTTCGTAAACGATGCGTCCTTGAACTATCGTGGTCTCTACTTGGCCTCTGAGAGTTTGCCCGAGCCAGGGCGAGTTATCGCTCCGGCTTTGGAAACCGTCAATGGTAGGCGTCCATTCTTTCTCGCTATCAAAAATCGTGACATCAGCGTCGGCCCCTTCGGATAGTGTGCCTGCCTGTAGATCAAGTAAGCCCGCTGGTTTGCGGGTCATCAGGTCAATCACTTCTGAAAGAGAAAAACCGGAAGAGCGATGGAGTGTTTCGAGGCAGACGGGAAGGGAAGTTTCCAGACCCGTGATCCCAAAGGGCGCACTGTCCAACTCGACATCCTTCTCGTAATTTCGGTGGGGTGCATGATCGGTCGCAATACAGTCCAAAGTCCCGTCCCGAAGGCCCTCGATGAGAGCAAGCCGGTGATCTTCTGATCGCAGAGGAGGATTCATTTTAAAGACCGGATCGTAGCCTCCGAGATACTTGTCGGTCAGGGAGATATGATGGGGGCTCGCCTCGCCGCTTACTGCAACGCCTCTCTGTTTCGCCCGGCGCAAAAGAGAAACCGAACCTGCAGACGAAACATGCTGCATGTGAATGTGAGCACGAGTAAGCTCAGAAAGTATGATATTTCGGGAGACAATAATATCCTCTGCAGCAGCTGGCCATCCTTTGAGTCCGAGTCGGAGGGACCAGTCACCCTCGTGCATCACGGACCCTTCGGTGAGTGAGGTGTCTTGGCAATGGTCCATTACCGGTAGGTCAAACATTTCTGAGTAGGTCGCCACTTGCCGCATCAACGCATTGTTCTGAACGCATCTTCCGTCATCAGTGACCGCGACTACCCCTGCCTTTTTCAGTGAACCGATTGGCGCGAGAGAATCTCCTTCCATTCCCTTGGTCAGGCATCCGGTAGTGTGGACTTTAACTACAGCATTCTCGGCGATGGCGTTATTGATGTATCGAATCGTCGCCGGATTGTCGCAGGGTGGTGAGGTATTGGGCATACACACGACAGTAGTAAATCCACCTGCCGCAGCGGCTCTTGTGCCCGAACCCACATCTTCCTTGTGAGTCTGTCCAGGTTCCCGAAAGTGAACATGTATGTCCACGAGTCCTGGGGACACTACTTTGCCCTTCGCATCGATGACGCGGGCCTTGTCGCGGGCAAACGGGGTTGAAACCACTCCGTCGCGCAAAAAAAGGTCTCCGACCTCGTCACGATTTGATGAGGGATCCACGATTCTCCCCCCTTCGATAATGAGCGGTTCCACGCTCATAAAACTGCCTCCCGTTTCTGCCATTCGTCGGCACTTGCGCACAGATAGAGGACTGCCATTCTCACGGCGATTCCGTTGGTTACCTGATCCAGGATTACCGAGCGGGACGAATCCGCCAGATCGGAATCGATTTCTACCCCTCGATTCAGGGGCCCCGGATGCATGATAACAGCCTCGGGCTTTAGCCATGAAGTGCGCTCGCGATTCAAGCCGAAGAGACTGGTATATTCTCCAAGAGAAGGGAAGTGCATCTGCGATTGGCGTTCGTGCTGTATCCGTAAAAGCATGACAGCATCAGCATCAGTCAGGGCTGATCGAAGATCATGGCTCACCTCTGCGCCCATCGATTCGAAGGTGCCGGGAACAAGGGTAGAGGGACCAACCAATGTCACGTGAGCTCCAAGTTTGCGGAGCGCCCAGATGTTAGATCGTGCGACACGGCTAAAGAGAATGTCGCCGAGGATCGCTACCTTCTTCCCTTCCAGTGATCCAATTTTTTCTCTAAGCGTAAAACAATCGAGTAACGCTTGGGTAGGGTGCTCATGAGCGCCATCTCCAGCGTTGACCACAGGGATGTCCACCAACTGGCTCAGATAGAGAGGTGATCCGGGAGCTGAATGCCGAATCACGATCATGTCTGCCTTGAGGGCTTCGATGTTTTGAGCAGTATCACGAAGAGTTTCGCCTTTAGTGATACTACTGGAGGATCCGGAAACCGTCAGGACGTCGGCACTCAATCGGTTCGCGGCAACCTCGAAAGCGACACGTGTGCGGGTGCTCGGTTCCAAAAACAGGTTTGCCACGACTTTGCCGCGAAGGGATGGGAGCTTCTTCACACTCCGGCCCATCGTTTTCTTGAATGAGACCGCTGTGTCGAGGATGAAGGTCACCTCTTCCGGGGTGAGATTCTCGATACCGATCAGGTTACGGCGAGTCCATTCGTATTCGGATTTCATCGAGGATGGAGCTCAATCTGGTGGCGGGAAGGGTCTTCCTCGTTGATCTGAACTACCAGAGATCGATCATCGGCAACCGAAATCTTTTTGGCGAGAAAATCGGGCTGAACCGGGATGTTTCGCCCGCCTCGATCGAAGAGGATGGCGAGTCGGATACTGTCTGGGCGACCCTGATCAAAAATTTCGTTCATTGAGGCCCGAATCGTTCTTCCTGAAGCGATCACATCGTCGACGAGGAGAATGGGCCTTCCATCGATGTTTACTGGAATCTCCGTCGATTGAACCACCATTGGTATCGGTCTGCGGCCAATATCATCCCGGTGGAAGGAGGTTTCTATGATCCCGTATGGAAATGAGTTTCCAGTCTGTTTTTCAAGGAGAAGACGGACAAGATTGCCAAGCGCGATTCCACCGTCTGCAATTCCGATGACCACAAGGTCGGGATCGACCTCTCCGTGTGCCAAGATCTGATTGGCTAAATCAGAAACCAGAGAAAATACCTCCTCGCCCCGGTGTACTATTTCGACGGCTGGAGTGTTTTCCTCAAATGCAGCTGGCACGGTCCTTATAGATGAGGAGCCGAAGCAGCTTGTCGAGTCTCGTCTTGGAGGAGGTGGACTCCAAGTGGCTCTCAAGGCCAGTCATCTCCCGTAGACTGCCTGCGAAATTCGCTCAATCGCTTCGTTCTCTTCCACCCTCTCCTGTTCGCAAGTGTCTCGATCCCGAATGGTAACCAATCCATCTTTCTCGATCGTGTCGAAGTCGATGGTCAGACAGAAAGGCGTGCCCGCCTCGTCTTGACGCCGGTAGCGCCGTCCGATGGCACCTGCAGCATCGAAGTAAACGGGAAAACGCCTTTGGAGCCGTTCATAGAGACCGCGAGCTTTAGCGACAATTTCCGGCTTATTCTTAACCAGGGGAAGAATCGCAGCTTTGATCGGTGCGAGTCGCGGATGGAACTTCAACACGGTTCTCTTTTCTCCGCCAACTTCGTCGATCGTGTAGGCGGAACAAAGAACTGCGAGGAAAATACGGTCCACTCCGACGGCAGGTTCAATGACATGAGGAATATATTTCTCCTTTCGAGCTTCGTCGAAATACTCCATCGATTTGCCGGAGTGCTCCTGATGCTGGGTGAGATCGAAGTTTCCGCGAGCGGCGATACCCCACAGTTCCTGAACGCCGAACGGAAATTCGAAAGTGAGATCGGTGCAGGCTCTGGAGTAGTGGGCCAGCTTCTCTTTCGGGTGAACGTCTTCGCCGATCTTTTCGGCTGTCAGGCCAATGGAAAGTAGCCACTCGCGGCACCAATCGATCCATTCCCGATGGACTTTGGGCCATTCCTCTTCGTCGGGAGAAATAAAGTATTCCATCTCCATCTGTTCAAACTCCCGAGAGCGGAAAATGAAGTTACGCGGCGTAATTTCGTTTCGAAAGGATCGTCCTACTTGAGCGATTCCGAAGGGCACTTTAACACGACCGGTATCTACGACATTTTTGAATTCCACGAAGATTCCCTGTGCTGTCTCCGGGCGAAGATAGGCGCGCGACGAATCATCGCGAATTGCGCCGACGTTCGTCTCGAACATGAGGTTAAAATCCCTCGGCGGTGTTAGGCTGCCCGGTTTTCCCGTCGCAGGTGATGGGATTAAATCGTATTCGGCAGGATCTGCTTCCGTGTAAGGTTTTAAAGAAAGTGGAGCAAGCTCACCTGCTTTAGAGAGTTTTCGTTTCAACTCATTCGCTTTCTGTCCCGCTTCATCTGCCATTCCAGCGTCTTCCAACACCGACACGTAACCGATGGTTTCCCCTTCGACCAAGACGGGCGCAAAGAAGAATTGGTCCGCGCGAAATCGCATTTTGGTTTCTTTGCAGTCCACCATCGGATCGGAGAATCCATCCACATGGCCAGACGCCTGCCAGACTCTTGGGTGCATGATGATCGAACAATCGACTCCAACGATATCGTCGCGGCGGTGAACCATATCCTGCCACCATGCATCCTTGATATTCTTCCGGAGTTCGACGCCCATGGGTCCATAGTCAAAAAAGCCGTTGATACCGCCGTAGATCTCGGAAGATTGGAAAACGAATCCGCGACGCCTACAGAGGGCGATGATCTCGTCCATAGTAACGCTAGTAAATGGCGTGGAGTTTGGTTCTGACATAAAGGCTTAGTAAGCCGAACCCATGAGGAGGCTTCAAGCTCTGGCTTAGACGAAACTCCTCATTTTTTCTTCCTTTGTGAATCAACGTCAAAAGAGGAGAGAACTTCCAATAGGACGGGTGTAACTAAAAGCGCGGGGTATCGGGCTAATGATACTGATGCGGACTCAAGTCCGCGCTCCTCAAGACCATCACGATGGAGAGCGGACTTGAGTCCGCACCAGTGGAGTAGTGTGTTTTCCATACTACCCCGTGGGTTTAGTTACACCCAGTAGGACATTTTGAGAAAAAACCACTGGTAAGAGATCTTGGGAGAAGGTAAAACTTTGCGCGGATACTTCGTGGTAAAATGTGATTAGAAATATGACGTCTTCTCAGGACGACTTTCCTTCCGAAGGGCAGGGACTAAATGAAAGCAGTGTGTTCATCCACGACCTCAAAAATATCTTAACTGGGGCTCTTGGACATCTATCGCTGGCACGTCGCCGGGCGGAAGGTAATGTTCCAGTAATCGAGTCTTTGGGTGCAGTGGAAAACATCCTACAAGGTGCCTCGAGTTTGGCTGAAATGGCATTGCGGCCAAATGAGAGACACGTACCTCAGGATTTGTCGGTTCTCGATGTAGTTGGAACTTCGATTGGCATTTGCATTCCTCCGGAGGGTTTTTCGTTGCGTCTTACTTACGAGGACAAGCTGCCACTGGTTCGTGCTGAAGTGGTTCCTTTGCGGCAGTTGTTCAACAATCTTTTCACAAATGCCGTCCAGTCTATGCCGGGCGGTGGAAGTATCCGGGTGCATTTTGAGAGGGAGGGACCTAACCGACGGAAGGACGATGCGACGATTTTGCGGGTCACGATTGAGGACGATGGGCCGGGAATCTCAGAAGAAATCGCTTCGCGCATTTTCGAACCTGGGTTTTCGACCCGAAAGAAAGGTTCTGGGATTGGGCTTTCGTCTGCCAGGAAATGGCTGGATCGAATCGGAGGTGAGATCACTTTGAATTCGGGAGAAGGCGGAGGGACCACTTTTCTCGTGCGGCTTCCGGGTTTGGAGAAGATCGATCCGCGCTCCCGCCTACCTAGGAGTCTTGGCCATGGTGCTGCCGGGCGTGCACTGGTTCTCGATGATGATCCATTGGTCCTGCAGATCGTCGAGGAAATGTTGGACTATTTGGGCTGGGAGGTTTCGGCGACTGTCGATGGGCGGGAAACCATTCGTCTTTTTGAAGAATCGGTGAAAGAGGGAGACCCGTTTTCTCTCGTCGTTCTCGACCTTCGCGTTCCCGGTGGCCTTGGCGGAGTGGAAACCGCAGTAGAAATCCGTAAGTTTGAGACTGGAGCAAAGCTGTTCATCAGCTCGGGGGAGGACACCGCGAAGGTCATGAATCACCCGGAAGAGTTCGGATTCACGGGAAGGTTGAAAAAACCTTTTTCGTTAGAGGAGCTTTCTCGGGCGACTGCAGAGGAGTAGGCTGGTTTAGCTTTTTTGGCAGCTAAGCATTCCTGTCTTTGCATTTTTCAAAAAAACCGAAGAATACGGACATGCTTTCAACTGAAGAGATCAAACGCCGCATCCCCCACCGTCCGCCTTTTTTATTTATAGACGAGATTGTTGGCATTGAAGAAGGAAAGATCATTGCCGAACGAGAGATCCGTGCTGAGGAGCCACACTTCGCCGGCCATTATCCGGGAAACCCAATCATGCCCGGTGTTTTGATTTGCGAAGCTTCCTTTCAGGCTGCGGCCGTTTTGCTGGTTCACCGCCTTGAGGAGAGTGGTCAAGATATCGAAGGGAAGACGCCAGTGCTCTCGAGGATCACCGACGCGCGGTTCAAGTCGATGGTGAAACCGGGAGACCGTATTCGAATAACTGTCACACACAAGGAGACGGTCTCTCGCTTTGAATTTTTGAGCGCGGTGATCGAAAATGCTGCCCGGAAGGCGGCCACCTTGTCTTTTGCACTAGCATTGATTGACGAATAGTCGATTCGAGATCCCTAGTATAGTTTTTAAGTAATTATTGGTGAATAGCTTACGAATTCATTGAACATGGCTTTAGTCTGCTCGTGGCTCTGGCGAATCTGAGTTGCAAAACTGTCTCAATTGGGTCAGGTTTCAGGGTTCTCATGATACACACACCCAAAAGTCTTTTCGAAAAAGTGTGGGACGCCCACGAGGTTGGTAAACTTTCCGACGGACGCTCCCAACTTCTCATCGGCACCCACTTGATCCACGAGGTCACAAGTCCTCAGGCCTTCGGCATGCTCAAGGATCTTGACCTCCCCGTCCGCTACCCACACCGCACATTCGCAACTGTGGATCATATCGTTCCCACTGATGAACGAATGGAACCCTATTCCGACGATCTCGCTGATGCGATGATAAAGGAGCTGCGGAAGAACTGTCGTGAGAACAACATTACTTTCTTTGATACGGATTCTGGCAAACAGGGTATCGTTCACATTATAGGTCCAGAGCAGGGAATCACTCAGCCGGGAATGACGATTGCCTGTGGGGATTCGCATACGTCGACCCACGGTGCTTTCGGAGCGATCGCATTTGGAATCGGAACAAGCCAAGTGCGTGACGTTCTGGCTACCCAGACCCTTGCCATGTCCAAGCTGAAAGTGCGCCGGATCAACGTTGATGGTCAACTTTCCCCCGGGGTTTACGCGAAGGACGTGATCTTGCACATCATCCGCATTCTAGGAGTGAATGGGGGAATTGGCTTCGCCTACGAATACGGTGGAGATGTCTTTGATAACTTTACTCAGGAAGAGCGAATGACGGTTTGCAACATGTCGATCGAGGGCGGTGCTCGATGCGGATATGTAAATCCGGATGAGACTACTTTCGAGTACCTGAAGGGCCGGCCCTACGCCCCTAAGGATTGGGAGTCCGCAGTCGAGCGTTGGAAGTCGGTTCGTTCTGATCCAGACTGTGTTTACGACGATGTCGTCAATATTCGTGGTGAAGATATTTTGCCAACCGTGACTTGGGGAATCACTCCGGGGCAGGCGATTTTCGTGGATCAGAATATTCCAATTCCATCAGAGCTTCCCGAAAAAGACCGTGGCACGGCCGAAGAAGCTATTGAGCACATGTCACTGGTGCCCGGTGCGCCGATTGCGGGAACTCCTATCGACGTGGCTTTCCTCGGTAGCTGCACCAACGGACGGTTGTCAGATTTGGAGGAAGCGGCCCATTACCTGAAAGGCCGAAAAGTCGCTAAAGGGGTGAAGGCGATCGTTGTTCCCGGCTCGCAGGTGGTAGCCTCGATCGCCGAGAAGAAGGGACTCAACAAAATCTTTTCAGACGCAGGTTTCGAATGGAGAGGGGCAGGGTGTTCTATGTGCTTGGCTATGAACCCCGATAAGCTGATTGGGAATCAACTGTGCGCGAGCTCCAGCAATCGTAACTTCAAGGGAAGGCAGGGAAGTCCGACCGGGAGAACCATGCTCATGAGCCCAATAATGGTAATCGCAGCAGCAGTAACTGGAGAGATTACTGACGCTCGAGAGCTATTTGAAATCAGTCAGTCAGCAGCTTAGGAGGATAAGAAGATGGCACTAGAAAAAATTTCCAAAATCCACGGGTTGGGCGTTCACGTCATGGGTGACGATATTGATACGGACCGGATCATTCCGGCTCGCTTCATGAAGTGCGTTACTTTTGACGGTCTTGGAGACTACGCGTTCTATGATGTTCGAAAACATGAGGATGGTAGGGACAAAGACCACATATTGAACGATGAACGCTACGGGGATGCATCCATCCTCGTCTCTGGGGCGAACTTTGGGTGTGGGAGCTCCCGTGAACACGCTCCGCAGTCGCTCTATCGCTTTGGTTTTCGGGGCGTATTGGCAGAGAGTTTTGCGGAAATTTTCTTTGGAAATTCAATTACGCTCGGAATGCCATGTATGACGCTCAATAGGGCGGGTCTCTTCGAGATTTCGGAAATGCTTGAAAAAGATCATCAGACTCCAATCACCCTTCACGTGGAAAACCTAACGGTTCATGCGGGTGACAAGGTGTACGATGGGCATATCCCCGCGTCGGCTCGAGATGGATTGATTGAAGGCCGATGGGATGCGATTGCAGAGCTTCTCGAGAACGAGAAGGGAGTCGACGCAGTCGCTGAGGCATTACCTTACGTTTAGTGGCTGGAGGTAAACTATCCCGGTTCCGGGATAGTGAACTTTGAACGCTAAACGTCTATTGTTGAAAGACAGGAACCGAAAAACGAGGAACCGATCGACCGAGGGGCCAGTCTCCACTGTTTCCCATTGACGGTAGCCGTGTGAAATCGATGATCGCTGTCGGATGCTATCGTTCCTCCAAGAAGCTGGTTACTTTCTTTATCCTCTCGGCGCCTTTTCCATTCTGGCGGGTGTTATTATCGTCGAGAGGTTAATTGTCCTCCGGGAAGCTGCGGTTGTTCCGAGCTATCAGAAGGCCTCGCTCTTTGAGGGGAAATTGCCGGAGCTTCGGGAAAATGATCGGTCAATCGCTGCGGAGCTGGTTCGGTTTTATCTGAAACATTCGCCGACTCCAGAGACCTTCCAAGCTTTCGCCAAGCTGCAGGTCACCCGTTTGGAGCGTGGGCTTTTCATCCTCGACTTCGTGGTTAGCGCGGCTCCTTTAGTCGGCCTTCTTGGCACGGTTACTGGATTGGTGGAGGTATTTGCGACGTTTTCGGAGCAGCCAGGGATCCCCAACCCAGAGCAGTTCGTGGCGGGAATCTCCTTGGCCTTAACGACGACTATCCTTGGGCTTGCTATTGCAATCCCTGCTCTAGTGGCTTCGGCGTATTTCAATCGTCGCGTGGATACCCATGCAGCGCGTCTCGAAGTTGTCGTCGAGCATCTGGTTGCGAAGCCGTCTTCGGGAGAGGTTCAATGAGCCTTCGTTCCCGCACAAGGAAGCGAAGGGCCGAGATCAACATCGTTCCTTTGGTCGACGTTCTGATGGTCTTAATCTTCTTTTTCCTAATGACTATGCAGTTTAGGGATCAAAAGGTGCTTAACCTCGAGCTTCCTGAGATTGAGACCGCTGGAACGAGCGAATCTCGTGGTGACCTGCGTTTAGTGGTCGACCAAAACGGTGATTTCTTCCTCAACGAGCAGGCGGTCGATGCTGACAGTTTGCAAACTGCCCTACGGTTGGCTGGTCAGGCTAATCCTGACCGAAAAGTCCTGCTGGCAGCACATGAGGAAACGCCGCTGCGGATCGTTACCCAGGTCATGGATTGGTCGCGTCAAGCCAACCTGAACGCGATACGAATTCAATCGCGGGAGACAGAGTAGGAGATGGAGGTAGGAACAAGGATGGCTGGCGTCGAACGTCGACTTTTGAACGTTGAGCGTCGAGGTGGTGTTGGAAGTTGGATGTTGGAAGTTCGAAGTTTGACGTTGTTTCGGTGGTTTTTTCTTTTGATTTTCCTTGGGTTCATCCCGCTCCATGGCCAGGACGATCCTTTGCAGAACCTGTCCCTTTCCACTATTCTTTCGTTTGAATCCGAGTATGTATTCCGAGGGGAGAAACAGGGAGACGAGTCGTTTCAACCCAGTCTTGAAGCAGGGCACCCTCTTGGTTCCGGAGATGTCTATATTGGAGTTTGGGCCAGCCAGGATATTGGAGGAGATGCCTCTGATGAGGTGAATATTTACGCCGGATACAGTGTGCCGCTTTCACCGATTTTTGCAGCTACGGCGGGATTCACCTACTACTGGTATCCAGATGAGGGTGCGACTCCGAATCGTGAGAAGGAGCCTTTCCTCGGGGTCTTTGCAGATTTACCCCTGCAACCCGGTTTGTTTGCCTTTTATAACTTCACCTTTGAGCAGTTTCTCGTCGAGGCATCCTTGTCCCATCGAGTGAAGGTTGCGGAAAGGAGTTTTCTCAGGGGAGGATTGTATGCGGGTGCCGCACAGGAGAATGATGCCAATAGCGATCAGGTTCCGGGAGAGCCGAGAAACAGTTACGTGTATTTTTTGACCTATTTAGATCTGATCTATGAAATCAACGTGGCCTCCAGCGCCTCGTTGGGAGTGCGTTACTCAGGACGGGAAGACAGCGGATACACTGATTTCTTGTATTGGGGTGCTTCGGTCAGCTTTGGGTTTTGAGAGTATCCCACCCTTGAGCACTTAGCGACGCGGTTGCTTATAAGGCCAACCACCGAGGACTGTTGGCGCGGCTCTTTTCTCGAGGGATGAACCCTCTTCTACAGAGTCATTTTGTAGGATGAGGCTTTACGCCTCGATCACCTAGAATTTCAGACGGACTCCATCGTCGATGAATAAGACCCTGTCCCGCTCGTAACGGAGGATTAAATCTCCGCCACATCTTTACCGGCGGAAGACTACCCGCGCCGACCGCGGCTGAATTTCTTCTGGAATTTTTCAACCCGCCCGGCCGTGTCGACAAACCGTTTCTCACCGGTGAAAACCGGGTGAGAGTCAGAAGTGATGTCACAGATAATCATCTTGTGCGATACGCCATCAATGTCCTCAGTCTTGTCAGCCTTAACGGTCGACTGAGTGAGGAAGCGATTACCGGTCGAAACGTCGACAAAGCAAGTAGGACCGTAGTCGGGATGGATGTCTTTTTTCATCGGTCTTGTTCTCTTTGGTAAATCAACCCTGGCGGGCTTTGAAGCGAGGGTTGGTCTTGCAAATAACGTAGATGCGACCGCGCCGACGAACCACTTGGCAGTCAGGATGACGGTGCTTCAGGGACTTGATGGAAGAGACGACTTTCATGGCGAAAAACGGGAAAGGATCAATTTTTCGGCGCTAGTGTCAATAGCTTTTGCGCTAATTCAATCGGAAATAGGTGACGGAGAGAGGCGGTAGATTGACTCCGATACTGTGCGGGCGTCCATCCCACGGTATCGCTTCCGAGTGGGTTCCACCGTTGTTTCCAGCTCCTGTGCCACCGTACTCGGAAGCATTGGAGTTTAGGCATTCCTGCCAAAAGCCAGGGTAAGGCACTCCAACTCTGTAACCGGGCCTTTCTACGGGAGTAAAATTCCCAACCACAAGGTAAGAACCCTGCTCCTTATCCGAAAGACGAACAAAACTCAGCACACTGTTTGCCGAATCGTCGCAGTTGATCCACTGGAAGGCCTCTGGTTTGTGGTCGGTTTCCGCAAGGGTGCGGTCCGTCTGGTAGAGGTGGTTCAAATCCCGGACCAGATCACGAATACCATAGTGATCCTGGTACTCGAGCAGATGCCAATCGAGGGAGGAGTCGTAGCGCCACTCAGATGACTGTCCAAATTCGCAACCCATAAACAGGGTTTTCTTGCCAGGCCATGCCCACATCAATGCATAAAGCGCCCTCAGATTGGCGGCTTTCTCCGGGATGTGCCACATGCCCATTTTGAGGAGCATCGATTGTTTTCCGTGGACTACTTCGTCGTGGGAAAAGGTGAGGACGAAATGTTCGGAATAGTTGTAGAGCATCCCAAAGGTAAGCTCGTTCTGATGATATTTCCGATGGATTGGATCCTTGGAAAAGTAGCTAAGCGTGTCGTGCATCCAGCCCATGTTCCACTTGAAGTCGAATCCTAGGCCGTAGTCAGAGGTCGGTTGGGACACTCCGCCGAATGCGGTCGATTCCTCCGCGATTGTCATGGCTCCAGGATAGTAGTTGTGGATGAGGTCATTGACCTGTCGCAGAAACTCGATCGCCTCGATGTTCTCCCGACCTCCATATTGGTTGGGAATCCATTCACCTTCCTCGCGCGAATAGTCGAGGTAAAGCATGGAGGCGACTGCATCGACGCGGAGGCCGTCAATATGAAACCGGTCAAACCATGAGAGGGCAGAGGCGATGAGAAAAGCTCGAACTTCATGGCGTCCGTAGTTGAAAATCAGAGTCCCCCAGTCGCGGTGTTCGCCTTGCCTTGGATCTGCGTGTTCGTAAAGGGCGCTGCCATCAAAGCGAGCGAGTCCGAAACTGTCCTTGGGGAAGTGTCCCGGAACCCAATCTACAATCACTCCAATTCCCTTTTCGTGGAATGTATTGACCAAGAACTGGAAATCCTCTGGCGGACCAAAACGATGAGTTGGAGCGAAAAAGCCGGTGACTTGGTAACCCCAGGAACCGGAGAACGGATGTTCTGCGAGGGGGAGAAACTCAACGTGTGTAAAGCCCTCTTCCTTGACGTAGTCAGCCAGCTCGGTGGCCATCTCTCGATAGGTGAGAGGCCGGTTTCCATCTTCCGCTACCCTCTTCCACGAACCCGGATGAACCTCGTAAATCGAGATAGGTTCCTGCCTCCAATTTTTATCCGACCGAGAGTTCACCCACTCGTGATCCGTCCATTTGAAGCCCCTCGTTTCGCAAACGATCGAAGCGTTGTGAGGCGGGGGCTCAAAGCGGGTTCCGTATGGATCGGTCTTAAGGGTGAGTCCTTCGTCGGCTCCGTGAACCTCAAACTTATAGGTAGTTCCTTCGCTGAGACCGGGAATGAACAGTTCCCATACACCGGAACTTCCAAGGGCCCGCATGGGATGGTAGCGTCCATCCCATTGATTGAAATCGCCCACGACGGAGACGCGTCTAGCACTTGGTGCCCAGACCGCGAAGGACACGCCGGGGACCCCTTCGATAATTTTTACATGGGCGCCGAGCTTGTTGTAGATGAAGTGCTCGTTGCCTTCGTTGAAAAGGTAGAGATCCTGTTCTCCAAGGGTGGGAAGGAAGGCATAGGGATCGAAAAATTGCCGAACCTCACCGTTCGGTTGCTCGGTCCGCAGCCGGTAGGGAGTGACTTCAGTGATGTCTTTTGAGAAACCCTCAAAAAAGCCGTTCTCGTCGATCTTTTTGAGTGGGAAACGAACCTCTTCCCCTGAGTTCTCGACAATGACTGCCTGACAAGAATCGGCATTTTGGAGAAAGGCCCTCACTACCACTCCTTTTTCTCCCTTACTGCTAGCAGCGTGCATTCCAAGTATGTCGTGAGGAGCGGTTTCGGCAGCGTTGAGAATGCGGGAGAGAGCCTTTTTCGGGAGAGAATAATCTGCCATATCGATAGCTTTAGGGTTGGAGCGCATTGCGCGCAATGGTTGAACTATAGACACGGAATGATTGGCACTTCAATACATTCCCCTTCGCGAAGGGGAGAGTCTGGTCTTGGCGCCAAGGTCGTTTTTCTTCAGATAATTTTCGCGATCTCCACAGAATGGATACGAATTCGTTTTGTCTTGTGCTCTCTTTTGGTGGTCGGAGGTGCCCTTGGTTCTCTTTCGGCTTCGGATGAGCCAGAGCTGCCATCGGGACCACTTCGGTTTCTCTCATCCGGGACAATGGATTATGATTTCTCGACGGATACAATCTCTGCAACGGGTCCGGTCGAGGCGGCCTACGGTCCCTATCGAATGGAAGCAGGTGAGGTCGTCTGGAATCGTGGAGAAGGGCTGATCCTCCTCCGCGGTGGTATGGTTCTGGACAACCTGGAGGCCGAATTTGTCGATCCAGACTTGCAGGGCAGAGGGGACTTTTTTGAGGCCTGGTGGCCGAGATCTTACGGCGACGCTCCTTTTATTCTCGAGGCCCATCGGGGAAGTCTCGGGATCGCTGATCGTTCGATTCAGGCCGATGGTAGGGTGGCTGCTCGATTTCCAAGGGGTCGAATGATTGCCGAGAAACTTGATGTCGTGGCCACTGAGGAAGGATCATTGGCTGCCGAGGGTGTTGCCGCAGGGAGTGGAGTCTTCCTTCTAGAAGCGGACTCAGTCAGCGGTGATGTCGTTGGAGCAACCTTGACGGATGCTACCGTCTACCTGAGTGAGCCGTCTGACTGGGGACCGCGGATTTCGGCCCGAGAAATCCGTCATGCGCGAGGTAAAGAATATATTTCACTCTACGGAGTGACGCTCGGAGTGGGTCCTGTTCCTATCCTTTACCTTCCTCGCGCATGGCTTCGTGACTGGGACCTGGGAATTCGCTTCGATCTTGGGGGTGGTTTTAGCGATAACCTGGGGACCTATGCCGAAATCGGTCTCGGTTTCAGTGTATCTCCCACATTTTACCTCATGCCGGAAGTCTCCCTCTACAGCAAAAGAGGCGTCATGTTGTCCCCTAATTTTTCGTGGCAGCGGTCTTCAGAAAGCGGAGAGTATTACACGAGCGGATCGTTATTCAGCGGATATATTTCGGACCGGGGAGGATCGAGTTTGAGAGGAGTGGACCGGTTCGGAGATCCAATCGGTTCTTCCCGGGGGTATGCCTTGGCGCAGGGTTTGGGAAACCGTCGTGGCTCGTGGAGTTTCGTGAATCAGTTTGAGGCTCGGTCTGATACCGAGGTCTTACGAGATTTTCGGCCCGGTCTCGAAAGTCGCTATTTCGCTCCGGATTCCTTCTCCGAGGTTTTTGTTCCGTTCGGACCGTTTTCATTCTCGGCCCTCGGTCGGTTCCGGACTCTCGATATGACGGAGTCAATCGAGGCGATCCCTTCCGTTTCGGTGGCTCTCAATCCTCTCCCACTGGGCAAAACGGATATCGTCCAGGAGGGTTGGCTTGGCTACGGTCGGCTTCGCAGGGCAGACTCAGACAACTCCACCGAGGCCGAAGCCGATCGACTGGAAGCGGCTTATCGGCTGAGCACGGTTTTACCAACTGCTTCCTGGGTGACGATTGAACCCGTAGCGGGAGTGAGGCAACGGGTGTATGAAAACTTTTCTGGCAGCACAACCGGCTCAGAAGGATCCTCGACCCTATTTGAGGTAGGTTTCGATGCAGGCCTCGATTTCAACCGACGGTGGGATACGAAGAGTAGAGTTTGGAACGTCGATGGACTATTGCACCAGACGAGGCCTGTCTTGGGGTATCGATACTTGCCACTTTCCGGATTGGCAGTTGACGAGATACCGCAGATCCAGCCGGACGTTTATACTAGCGGAGTCGATCCCCTTGGCTTTACCAACCTGATCTACCGGTCCGATCCCGGTGCGGAGCAGATCCTTCGAGTTGGTTGGGAGAATCGGATTCTTGCGGGAACCTACGGGGAACCGGGTCAGTTGCGTGCCTTGGGTGCAATTTCGGTTTACCAAGATTGGATCGAAGGGCGAAGTGAAGGGTCGAGCCGACCCAACAACTCAATGGTGGTCGCTTCCGCTAAGCCAGCAAGCTGGGTCTCGTTCGACTTGTTTACCCGTTTGGATACCAATCGTTTAACGCTAACGGAACTGGTTCCTGGACTCGCGTTGCGAGACGGTGACCGTTGGGATAGCCGCTGGTATTTCCAGTCACTGCAACGCCAGGTCAATCAACTACTTTGGGATGCTTCGATCGCCTTTAATCGAAAAAACCGATTCTTGTTTGAGATGCGTTACAATGGCCAGAGCCAGAAGATCACGAAACAGTCTTACGGGTGGCGTCGACGTGTGGGTAACGCATGGGAGTTAGAGACCAGAGTGATTTTTCGACGTGACGATACTCGGGAGAGTGATTTTCAGTTCAATGTTTCGGTGACCAGTCTTCTGTTTTGATACGCTTTTATCGACGAAGTCGCTTCGACTTCTCAAGCTTGCGTACTCAGGACAGAGCAGCCATTCTCTGATCCATGATGCGTGGCGTTCTTCTTACTTTCATCTTTGCTCTTTTCGCTTTGGGTTGTGCGTCGAACTCTGAATACGGAATTAAAGCGGATCCGCTAATCGACGCAGCAGAGGGAGATGAGACCGGAGGTTCTTTGCGTGATCAAATCACACAGGAAAATACCCGAGCTCGAGAAGAAGGTGCTGAGCCAATCTTTCGTGTGGAAGATGACCGGTAGGTTCCTCAAATCGGCTTGAGCCCCGACTCTTGAGGGTTGAGCCCGCCCTCTAGGTCTCCGTATCCCCTAACGCAAAGTTAACGGAGTCAATTCCAGCGATCGCACAAGCGTCCATGACGCGGACGATCGTTTCGTGTAGAGCCAAATCGGCAGGGGAAATGGTGACGATCGCTTCAACTTGGTTCGCTGAGGAGGTTTCCTTGAAACGTGTGAGCATCGCCGTCAGCTCGATCAGCTGAATTGCATCGGGTGAATCGTAGGCGAAATCATTGACGATGACCTGCCCGTCTTCACGAATCTCGATAATCTGTTCATCCGGAATTTCGAGTGCTTCCGTTTGCTCAATGGTTCCAGGCAACTGAAAGGACAGATCAGCTTCCTGTTTTTCCAAGGTTGCCGATACCATGAAGTAGATCAGAAGGAGAAAGACACAATCGATCATCGGAGCGATTTGGATCTCCGGTTTCGGCTGCTTCTTTTTCTTCAGGCGGGCCATGACTCAAGAGCCCGACTCATAGGTCGAGTAGATTACTTCGTAGGCACCTGCTTCCGCACAAGCCTCGAGAACTTTCTTCACCTCGGAAAAAGGGGTAGTCCGATCGGCTCGCAGCTGGATCTGCAGCTCAGGCTCGTCGGAAAGGAGAGATTCGAGCCGTTCTGTCACGACCTCCAGCTCAGTTTCCGTCGCACCCCAGTACACGGTGCCATCGGCTTTCACTGAGATCGGAGTCCGGTTGGAAAGATCGTCGGGGACCTCTGCCTCTAGACTCTCGGGGAGATCCAGAGGGACTCTTTTCTGGGCTTGGGCGAGGGTGCTGACCGTCATGAAGAAAACGAGAAGTAGAAAGACCATGTCGATCATCGGAGCCATTTGGAACTCCTCGGGCTCCGGGCCCTTTTTTCGCATCCTTACCACGCCTGAATTGAGAGCAAAACTAGTGCCCAGGGAAAGAAAAAACAGATCGTAAGAGGAGTCCTCAGTTTTTTGAGAAGGGGAGAATTTGGGTTTGAACTGATCGAACGGTCAACGCAAGGTGGAAGGTCAATGATATCTTGTGCAGCTCCTTGCTCTCTTGCCTCCGCCCGGATCGGTCCGGGTGCAGGCTTGTTTTCTATGACCCCGGCTTCCTGAATGGGCAGGATCCCATCTTCCAGCCGGCATCGGCGTTCGGTTCAAACCGGCCCGAGGCGAAACGATCGAATTCGCGTCCCCGAAATCCGGGTAATTGGTCCAGAGGGAAAAATGATTGGTGTCATGCCGACGAAAGATGCCCTCGATTTGGCGAAGAGCGTTGGGCTCGATCTCGTTGAAGTAGCACCGAATTCGCGTCCTCCGGTCTGCCGTATTCTCGACTTCGGGAAATACATGTACGAACAGAGCAAGAAGCAGAAAGAGTCGAAGAGCACCTCGCAGAAACTCAAAGAGGTAAAGTTCAGGGTTAAAATCGATACCCATGATTACCTGACCAAGATTCGCCGTGCTGAGGATTTCCTCGATAAGGGGAACAAGCTCAAGCTGACTCTCATGTTCCGAGGACGGGAAATGGAACACACCGACTTGGGCTTTGAAACGATCAAAAGAGCGATTGACGACCTCGATACGATGGCGGCCGCTGACAATGACCCACGCTTGGCGGGACGAAACATTTCGGTGACTCTTTCGCCTCTTCCGTCAAGCCGCCGGAAAAGGCGATTTAGTTCCGAAGAAGTCGAGTGATGGTTCGCCCGGGTAAAGTTCCCGGAATCGTGATTGGTCTCCTGTTTCTGGCGTGTTTGGTTACCGCTCAGGAACCGGACAGACCCGAGTTCATCGGGCTGTCAAAAATTGCTAAGGACCTTGGCCTGAAGATGGGGCCTGGGGAAAGCGAGAGGGAAGTACGTTTGAAGGGTGAATGGGTCGTGCTCGACTTTAAAGCGGCTTCGAGGATCATGTGGCTGAACGGATTAAAGATCTTCCTGGGAAACCCTGTATGGCAGAGCCGGGGAGGGCTTTATCTTTCAACCGATGATTGGGAACGTTTGCTAAAGCCAATCCTCATGCCAAGGGTCGTCGGTAATTCACCGGGCTACCGGAAGGTAGTAATCGATCCCGGACATGGAGGGAAGGATCCCGGAGCGGTAAATTCCGCGATGGGTATTCAGGAGAAGGATTTGGCGCTCGCGGTATCTCGATTGATTGCGCAAAGACTCTCCGCTGAGGGATTTGAGGTTCGGCTGTCGAGAAGAGACGATCGTTTCATTCCATTGGACGATCGACCGGAATCGTCGAACCGTCTCCAGGCAGACATTTTTCTCAGCATTCACTTTAACGCAGCAAACCCGTCGGTAAGAGGAGTAGAGACTTTTGTTTATACCCTTCGTGGTGATCCATCTTCGGGGAGAACAAATGTGGAACCTGTGGACAGGCGGGGCTACCCCGGGAATGCAAATGATCACTGGAATGCCTTGCTCGGTTTCTACATCCAGAGCGAGATGGTGAAAGGGACAGGTCTTCCGGATAGAGGTCTGAAGCGGGCTCGCTTCACGGTTTTAGAAGACCTGGATTCTCCGGGTGCTCTTCTCGAATTGGGATTCCTGTCGAATTCGCAGACCGCTCTACTCTTGAAACAACCAGCCTTTCTCAACCGTTTGGCTGACGCCGTCACTCAGGGAGTTTTGCGATACCGGCGCACCTTGATGCGGCTTGAAACATCGCCGTAGGCTTTTCCTGTTTCCGCTTGTCCGTTTCCCGGGATTCGGAAAGGGTGATCGAATGGTCCGCACTGTTCGAACTCCGTTTGTGCTCTTCGCTTTGCACCTGTGCGCCTTTGGTTTTTCAGGTTCAGCTTCTGCCATAGATCCGGAGTCTGTAGTGATTGTGGCAAACTCATCGAACTCGAAATCGGTAGAGCTTGCAGAGTATTACGCAGAACGAAGGGGGATCCCGGAAGAGAATATTGTCGCCCTTCCAATGCCTGAGAAGGAAACCCTTTCCGGAATGGATTTCATTGGAGAGATCTGGGACCCGTTGCAGGATCGCCTGGTCGAAGATGGTTGGATAAGAGCGACTTTTCGGTCCGGACGTGATGATTTCACTCGGCGAAACGCGATTGTATTTGGTCATAAGATTGGAGCCTTGGTTCTCTGCAAAGGAGTGCCACTGCGGGTGGCGCACGAGGATCTTTTTTTTGCTGAACGGGACACAAGGCGTTTACCGAAACCATTCCAGACGACTCGGGCTTCCGTGGACTCAGAGCTGGCTCTACTTGCAGGGGACGCTTACCGCATGGCAGGTCCTACGAGAAATCCGATCTTCGGGAGATTCAACCCGTCTGCTTTCTCTCTCGAAAAAATCATCAAGGTCTCTCGGATTGATGGGCCGTCTTTTACGACCGCCCGCAGAATGATTGATTCTGCTATCGAGGCTGAGGAAACCGGTCTTTGGGGTCGAGCGTATGTAGATATCGGCGGTCCTCACAAAAACGGAGATGAGTGGCTCGAAGAAGTGGGCAACCTCATCGAGCAATCCAATTACGATCTCGATATCGACCGAGGAAAGCCGACGATAAAGGCGTCGGCTCGGTTTGACGCTCCCGCTCTTTACTTTGGCTGGTATGCTCGATCAATCGAAGGGGCTTGGAAGGATCTCGATGTAGCCGTTCCTCCCGGGGCAATTGCCTTTCACATTCACAGCTTTTCAGCCACGACGCTACAAGACCGTGATGTAGGATGGTCGGGTGGTTTGGTTGATCGAGGCGTTGCGGCGACCGTCGGGAATGTGTTCGAGCCCTACTTGGAAGGAACGCACAACCCGGTAATCTTCCTTGCCAGTCTGTTGAATGGAAACACTCTCGCGGACGCCGCTCTCCAGAGTATTCGTTTCTTAAGTTGGCAGACGATAGTGCTGGGCGATCCGCTTTACCGGCCGTTTGCGGTTCCTCTCGAAGACCAACTTTCTTCGATTTCCATTACGAATCCATTTTCCCAATACGCGGTCATTCGGGAAATGAATCGTATCCTCGGTGAAGAAGGTGAGAGTGCAGCGGCGGACTACGGAAAAAGGAAATTTTTGGAAGCACCTGGGTTTGCGATTGGTTTAAAGACTGCTCGCCTGCTCAGGGAGGATGGCCGGGCGGTGGAAGCACTCGATCTGCTGGCTCCCTTCCGCCATTCGATAAGTGTTGCACCTGACGAGATTGCTGTGGTCGTAGGTATCGCCGGGGAGTTTGCGAAGCTTGGAGATACGACCAGTGCGATGCGACTTCTTTCCGCGATGGCGGATTCTCCAAACGCTCCTTTGATTCTGCAGCTCTCTGTCCTGCAGGAGGCCGCCGATATCGCAAACGGTATGGGCAGCTTCGTAGAGGCAGAGAATTTTAGACAGGAATACGAGCGGAGAAAGCCTCCGCCCCCAGAGCCAAAGAATAAGAAAAAGTGAAGGGATCCGAACTCTATCGCCAGACGAATTCGGTAAGGAGAGCCGCAAGAAGAGGGGGTAGGTTAGATTCCGGTGTTTCCAACGGCATAGCCGGAACCGCTTATCCTCTCTTATGGGCGCTTATCAAACAGAGGCATCTTTGAGGGGTTTGGATGGGCTAGAATGGAAACGGTTTATCCTGAAAGAGTATGTTCCGGATTGGGGTATCTTGTTGGTTTGTGGTCTGTGCTGTCAGACATTGGTGGCGGATCAGCGTTGATTAGAGAATATTAGCGGTCTCCAGCTTCGCGGGATCGGAATTGGTCGGTGCTTTTCTCCTACCAGTTACCGATATCGTCGCTTGTCCCGTCGGTTCCATCGGGGCCGGTGGACCATACATCGTAGCCTTTGCTGCTTCTGGTTCCCGGGAATTGGTAACGGTAAGGGTTTCCCCAAGGATCTTCGGGGATATCATCGAGGTACGGACCTCTCCAATCTTCTTCCCCCGCAGGCTTGTCGACTAGAACTTGTAGACCTTCACCTCCTGAAGGATAGTTGCCCGTATCGAGCCGGTATGCGGCAAGTCCAGTGCGGGCGGTCTGTTCAACAAAAATGGTCGCTACCTTTTCCTGACCCCCGCTGAAGAGGCCTTCCACATTGGTGAGAACGACACCGACTAGAAGGGCGAGAAGGGCGATCGCCATCAGCACTTCCAGGAGAGTGAAACCGCTGGAGGCTTTGCGCAGATCTGTTTTTCGCGAAGAAAAGTGGGATCTTTTCATGAGATACGTATCGTCGCAATTGCGGCTTGGCGCAAGTTCGGTATTTCACGTTTGAGATTTGGCCGGGAGCCAAGCAATCTTGCCAAAAATGCAAAAACCAGAGTTCAGTGAAGTGGTTGACCGTATCTGCGCGGAGAACGGTAGGTTCCACCCCAATGCCTACCTTTTCGTTCGGCAGGGTCTGGACTACACGCTGACCTCGCTGAAAGAGCGTGGTGAAATCAAGACAAGGCAACATATCTCGGGTGAAAAGTTGCTGGATGGAATCCGAGCTTATGCGTTGGAACAATATGGCCCAATGACCAAGGCGGTTTTTGACCACTGGAACATCGAAACGTGCCGTGACTTTGGAACGATCGTCTTTGAACTCGTGGATTACGGGGTTCTTGGCAAGACCGATGAAGATAGGATCGAGGACTTTGAGAGTGGATACGATTTCTTCGAGGCTTTTGAAGAACCTTTTCTTCCTGAGAAGCCGTAATTGTCGCGAAATCAGTTTCTACCTTTGCAGTGGTTTTTTGTCGGCGTAGTTCGTGGGTATAGCGGAGCAGGATACAGTGCCTGTCGTCGAGGTGAACAGGCCGGGCGTTGGAGTGGTTTCCCTACAGATCTGGATCGGAGCGGGTAGCTGCGCTGAGAAGGATGGTTGGGTAGGGAGCGGACTGGCTCATTTTCTTGAGCATATGGTTTTTAAGGGAACAGAATCCCGCTCTGCGGCCATGATCAATCGCCAAGCGGAGTTGCTTGGAGGATATTTAAACGCCTACACCTCTTACGATCGGACCGTCTACCATATTGAATTACCGGCAGAAAATGCAGTCGAGGGGCTTGATCTCTTGGCCGATTTCGTTTGGCACCCGGCTCTTTCGGATCATGGATTCGAATCTGAAAGGGAGGTTATCCTTCGGGAGATCGCTATGACGCGGGATGATCCCGAGAATCATCTTTTTGAGGAGATGATGCGAGCTGCTTTTCCTTCGGACACTTGTCGCTATCCGGTGATCGGCTTGGAGCCCTCATTTTTAAATTTGGATTTGCACGCGCTTCGATCTTTTCACCGTGAAAACTACTTTTCGGGGGAGTGTTTTCTCCTTCTCGCAGGTGATATTTCGGAGGAACTACGGCTTCGGGCGAAGTTTTTGGTGCCTCGGAAAAACAAGTCTCTGCGAGATCCTGCACGATGGTCCGGAGAGCAGGGAGCGGCTCAGGTTCGACTGACCGGTAGTTGGGAAGGGAGCCGAGGCAGCCTGATCTTTCCTCTGAAAATCGACACTCCGAGAACCGCTCTTCAGGCAGAAGTTCTTCTCGAATCGCTCGTCGGTGGGGAGAGCAGTCTCCTCAATCGGGTGCTCCGGCTGGAGAACTCACTCGTTCACCAAGTCGATGGTTTCATCTTTCCGGTTGGGGGCTGCTCAGTGTTGGTTTTGTCTTGGACGGCGGATCGCGAGAACCTAGGCAAGGTGGAAAAAACGATCCTTGCTGAGTTTGAGCAAATTGCCCGCGGTGATTCAATCGACGATTGGTTCACTGATGGAAGAGATCGTTTGGCTTTCCGTATGATGAGCAGGATCGAGTCGATCGATGGTTTGGCAGAATGGATAGGCGACGGCTATCGACTCTTTGGAGAGGTTTTGGATTCCTCGGTTGAAATGGAGGAATTGCGCAGTCTGAAACAGGAAGACTTCCGGAATTTTGTGGGGGGAGTAGTGAACACGGCGAAAGCAGTGGTCGGGCAGCTGAGTTCGGCAGATAGATGAGCTTTGTTTCAGGTGTCCCCGAAGGTCTCATTCTCGATCTGCTTCCAGAAAGAGGGTTTGCAAGTGTCTGTATTGCTTTCACGGGACCGGAATTTTGGGAAGCACCGGGGCAGTTGGGGTATTCCGCGTTGCTCATGGACTACATTCGTTCGGGAGCGGGAGTTGTCAGCGACATTGAGGTTGCAGAGAAGTTTGGAGGATGGGGTGGTGGCTTATCATCCTTCTGTGGAGACGTAGTTTGTGGTTTGCGTTTTTCAGTCAGGCCTGAGGTTGTGTGTGACTCATTGGCATTCCTGTCTCAGTTGCTGGTCTCGATTATCGAGGATCCCGGGCTTTTGGACAGGGAGAGAAACGTTCGGACTTCATTGATTCAGGAGGAGAGGGACGATCCTTCGTCAAAAGCTTTTCGCCAAATGCGACAGTATCTGTTGGCTGGATCTTCCCTTGCCGATTCGCCGGATGGGCGCGAGGAAGATCTTCAGCAGGTGTCTTTCTGCCAATTGAAATCATTAGGAGAGAGAATTATCAGACGGGGGCACACCGCTATGGCGATCAGCGGTGAATTTGATGTGGAGTCTGTTTGTAGAATCGTCGGCCGTCATTTTTCTCTCGGCAGGAGAGAGAACAAGACCCCCTTTTTGAACAATGATCGATCCCATGTCGGTTCCTTGGATCGAAGAGAGGAGCATGATCGGGCACAGGCGATCGTAGTGCACGCTCTCCGAACTGGGCCTGAGACAGACGGCATACAGTCGCTCTTAGGTAGATTGGCTTTAGCGAGTTTGAACGGATTGTCCGGACCTCTTTTTGAGGAGATTCGGGAAAGTCATGGACTGGCTTATTTTTGTTATGCCCGTCAGGTGGTGGGTCTCTCCGCCGGAGTGTTTGGCGTTGTTGCGGGATGTGAAAGAAATCAGACAGAGTTTCTGGTCGATCAACTGCAAAGCGTTTTCCGAAGGCTGTCTAGGGAAGGGTTTACTCCTGACGAGATGGCAGCAGGAAAGGCGATGGTTTTGTCAGGTTTACGAATAAATCGGCAAAGAGCCTCGTGGAGGAGTTACCGACTCGCCACACGTGCCGTGATTGGTTGGCAGTCTGATCTTGGCGAGAACGAAGAGGTTCAACTGAAAGAGATTTCCCTGGACACTCTCAAAGTCTGGACGGAGGAAGAGTGGGGTCAGAAGCAATTCTCTACCCTTCGCCTTTTGCCGGAATCGGTCGATTAGAGCACTTTTCGATTAGTTTGAACCATCAGGCTGAGCTGCTTTTGCGCCTCAACGAGGCGGAGCGACGCGCTGCGCACTAGAAGTGCGTGAGCGTCGCTCGAACGCTGTTGGGGCTCAAAAGCAGCCAGTCCTCCGGATGGGGTTAAACTGAGAGTTCGCTGCGTTAGCTTGGTGTTCACGGGCTTTAGCCCGCTACACACCAAGCCGCCTTCCTCCTTCGCTGAGAAGCTACGGCGGGACAAGTGCGCTGCTCTCATTTTAAATCCCACCTGACGGTTCAACCTAATCGAAAAGTGCTCTAAAGGAGACCAAGAGGTTTTTTTTCATTAATCAAACTGCTGTTCGGTTACGCTGGAAGCAGTGCTAACCAAACTTCGGTTTGGGCCCTATCACCAGCCACACGTCTTGTTTGCCTCTCCCTTTGATCTCGATTCCTCTCCTCGGTTCGAACGAAAAAGCACTTTCGACCTTTTGTTTAACCGTATCTGAGGTCTGCACTCGCCCAGCGATGCCATGCGATTCCATTCGGTTCGCGATATTGACCGTATCTCCCCACAGATCGTAGATGAACTTCGACTTGCCAATTACTCCAGCGACAACGGGACCGCTATGGATCCCAACGCGGAGAGATACCTCGGTGCCATACTTCTCGTTGATTAATTCTGTAGCGTCGATGAGCTCTAGTCCTACAAAGACAAGTGCTTCAGTCGGCGAATCGTTCGGCTGGCTAAGTCCAGAAACGGCCATGTAGGCGTCTCCTATGGTTTTGATTTTCTCGACGCCGTATTTTTGGGCAATGGAGTCAAAGGCTGAGAACAACTCGTCGAGAAACTCGACGACATTTTGTGGGGTTGACTCTCTCGTCATCGGAGTGAAGCCAACGATATCTGCAAAGAGAACAGAGACCTCTGGAAAGAAATCCGCGATGCGTTGCTCTCCCTTTTTGAGTCTACCGGCTATTCCCTCAGGGAGAACATTGAGAAGAAGTGACTCATTCTCCCGATTCTTCTCGGCAATCACCCGATTCTGCTCATCGATTCGAGTGGTCATCTCGTTGAACGATCGGGTCAGGCGCCCGAGTTCATCTTTCGAAGTGCTTCGGATTTGGCTTTTGTAGTCTCCTTCCGATACTCGGGCAATAGAATGGTCTAGCTGGGAAAGAGGGTCAGTGATACTTCGGGTGATGCGCAGTGCTAGGGCCAAGGCAATCACGAAGACCGTGATCATCGCAAGCAGAGTAACAATGACGGACCTTTGTTTCAATTGATTCGCGCGTTGTTTGGCCTGGGCTGCCTTCTCTTGGGCGAAGTTGCGCACAGAAGCTAGCTTCTCCTGAATCAAAACGACGTGCCGAGCGCCTTTTCCTCGGGTTATTTCGGCGGCAACAGGGTCTTCCTTTTCGACGTTTAGATAGATGACCTCGTCGCGAATGGGTCTCCAATCCAGCACCGCAGCCCGTAGAGCATCGATCTCGCTTAAATCCCCCAAAAAGCGTTCGCGCACTCTTTCAAGAAGGAAGAGAACTCGTGCTTCCAGTCGTTGAACCTTTTCGCCCGAGGCAATTTTCTCTTCAATGGTCGGATAGGCAACCAGATCTTTCATCTCTCGGTGCATCTCGAGTATACGCACTTCCGTTTCGGCGATTTCGGTCATTACCGTGAAGGGATGTTCAAAGATGAGTCTCGTCTGCTGCGCGAGGCGATTGATCTGGAAGATGGCCAAAACGGCTAGCAATACGATCGTCACGAGAATGCACCCGAATCCGGCGATTAACCGCTTGCCGATTCTCATGTTCGAAAGAATGACCATGCTAGACGGAACTACCCTTACGAGGTAGCAACGAAAAGCAATCAGGGAAAAATCTCAGGCCTGGCGACGACAAATGCCCGCTGCGTTTTTGGCAGCACTTCAGGGTACGCCGATGCGAGAATCGCGAACGGATCCGTGGGGCTCTTCTTCCTGGAGAAAGAGCGGAGCCAACACCCTTTGTTGACCCTCCCTGCGGAGTGAAAAATGATTTGGCGTCCCGTAGGGGATTCGAACCCCTGTTGCTGGGATGAAAACCCAGTGTCCTAGGCCTGGCTAGACGAACGGGACGCGGCAAAGGGGAGGAATAGAAGGGTCATTTGAAGGTAGATCAAGCTAGAAATGAAGAATTAGAAGAACGAGATGACGAGTGCGTTCGGCAACCTCACCTAACGTGAAACTTTGTATTGGCTATTGACCCGTCCATCGGGTTATTGCCTTATGAAGGAATTGAAACCGAAGTACAAGCGGGTCGTCATTAAGCTGAGCGGTGAAGCTCTTTTAAACCGGGAAACGGGAGAGCCTTTTGATCCTCCGGTTCTCGAATCGGTCGCTCGCCAGCTCAAAGAAGTGCATGAACTCGGCGTGCAAATCGGTATAGTTGTGGGAGGCGGTAACATTTTCCGCGGACTGAAAGGAGAAAGTCGTGGGGTGGATCGTACTACCGGAGACTATATGGGTATGCTTTCTACAGTGATCAACGGGTTGGCTTTTATGGATGTGATCGAGAAGGTGGGTGTGCCGGTTCGCGTTCAAAGTGCGATTCCAGTCGAAAAGATTGCGGAGCCATTCATCTTGCGGCGGGCAAAAAGGCACCTGGAAAAGGGCCGCATAGTCATCTTTGTTGCAGGAACGGGTAACCCTTACTTCTCAACAGACACGACAGCGGCGCTACGGGCAAGTGAGATGGGGGCGGATATCATTCTGAAGGCGACGAATGTGGATGGAGTCTACGATAAGGACCCAAAGGAATTTCCGGATGCCAAGAAGTATGATCAGGTGGATTTTGTCGATGCGTTAAGGAAGCGGTTGAAGGTCATGGACTCGACCGCTTTTTCGTTATGCCTGGACAATAAGATGCCCATTCTCGTTTTTTCCATGCAGGATGAGGGCAGTATCAAGAGGGCAGTCTGCGGCGAACCTATTGGGACTGTTGTGTCTTCAGGGGACTAGATCAAAGTCTCCTGCTGGTCGAGAAACCAGGAAACTAACGATCCGAATCGCGTAACCCAAGGGAGTGAGCCTGATCCTTTATTCATGATTATTCCCCATAGAGTAGAGTTGCTTTATCCGGTTTGGCCGATTACCAACTTCGTAATTACCGGTTTATGCGGGGTGGCTTTTGTCGGGAGTTTGGCGGGCTTCGACCGTTTTCTTGAGGGAATTGTTCTGGAGAGCTGGAATCCCCTTGAGCTTCTTTTCAGTTCATTGCTTCACGCAGGGCTACTCCATCTCCTTTTAAACATGGTGTTTCTTTGGGTTTTTGGGAACGCGATCTGTGCGAAGTTTGGGAACATTAAATACCTGGGCATTTTCTTTGGAGGGGCGCTTTTCTTGGCTGCTATTCATTTGCTTTTCGATGGGAGGCCTGCGGTAGGGGCCAGTGGTGCCATCTACACGGTTTTAGGAATTTTCGTTGCCCTCTACCCGGTAAATCGAATCCACAGTTTCTACTGGTTTATATCCATCTGGGGTAGCACGGGCATCAAGGCTTACTGGTTAATTGGGTTTTGGTTCGCGACCGATGTATACGGGGTGGTTAGTGGATCTGAGAGTGGAGTTGCTTTCTGGGCTCACATTGGTGGTTTCGTCTTCGGCATCGTCTTCGGTCTTCTTGCCTTGAAAAACGATTGGCTGGAGATGTCTCACCATGATAACGAAACGCTGCTCGACATTTTAGCCCAAAGAAAAGTGTAATACTAATCTGCGTTATCCGGTAGTGCGCAGGCCAGACGAGATTGCATTTATGGTCAGGAGAAGCCTTGTAGTGAGTGCGGCTTCTTCCTCAGGGTCGTTAATTCCTGCACGCAGTTTTCGAAGGAGTCGAATCTGTTCGTGATGCAAAGGTTCCAGAGCTTGGCTTCGTGGCAAAACCGTCTTATCCAGTCGGGGACGACGATCTTTTTGCTCACTCCCAAATAAGCGGGTCATGGTTTGGTGAGTCAGTTCCAGCTCGTTGAGGATGAGCGTCATAAACTTTGTCCGGATTTGAGAATCGGGAACCATATCCGCATAGGCCTCCATGATGTCGCTGCTTGCTGCCGATAGCGAAGTCTCAATGTTGGTAAGAACGTAGCGAAGAAAAGGCCACGACGAGAGTCCGTTTCGAATTTTCTCAAACTCTTCTTCGCTCAATTGTGACACTCCGGATCCAAAACCGTACCAGCCCGGCAAAAAGAACCTCGATTGGGACCAACTGAAGACCCAAGGAATCGCCCTTAGATCTTCCAGAGAGCGCACTCCGGTTCGGCGGGCTGGACGCGACCCAATACTACTTTTCTCCAGAGCGTCGAGTGGGGTTGCACCGGTGTAAAAATCCATGAAGCCATCTTCTTTCAAGAGACCCCGATAGACTTTGCTGGCTGCATCCGATAGGGAGTGGACCGCTTCTACAATATCGGACTCTGGAAGGTTTCTCCTTGGGCCGGTTAGAGAGTGGTAACAGGTGCCCGAGATCAGAAGGTCGAGATTGTGGCTAGCGGTCAGGTCGTTCGCAAATTTTTGAGCGATGGTTTCTCCCTGCTCGGTGAGACGGAGGTCGAAACTGAGTGCAGTCGGAGGCAAAGCTTCGAGAAAGCGGTTTGTGGGTCCGGCTCCCCGGCTGATCGTTCCTCCTCTACCATGGAAGAAGCGGATTCGGTAGCCCATCTTTCGAGCGACTTCGGTTATGTTCTGTTGAGCAACATGAAGACCCCATTGGCTCGCTAAAATGCCGCTATCTTTGTTGCTATCGCTGTAGCCGATCATGACCTGTTGAACCGGAAGGCGAAGAGAGGTGAAATCGCAGACCGCTTCCGTGTCTCGAAGGGCTCCTTTTTTTGCCAGGAGACCGCCTCTTCGGTAGGTCCACTGTAGAGAGTTGCGAGTGACTGGATGGGAAAGAAACGTCTCAAGAATACCTGGTCCGTTTTGTAGGTCTTCCAGAGTCTCCAAAAGAGGGACTACTGGGACCAGGCAGATGACTCCAAAGTCCAGCTTTCGGAGGAGATTGGCTTCCCGGGCTAGAAAGTATACGGCAAGAAGATCCGATGCAGATCGCGTCATGCTGAGAATGAAGGATCCGATGCCTTCATCACCGTGACGGTCAATGTAGCGGGCGATCTCCCGATAGGCGGCGATGACCGCCTCAGCCTCCTTTCCCGGTGTTTCGCCGACAGGGAGGAGAGGAAAAGGAGACTCCAGTTGGGCTTCGAGAAATTCAAGGCGCTTCTCCTCCGGCCACTCGCTGTAACCATGATCTTCCATCCCAGCCCGATTGAGGATTTGGTCGATGGCTTTCTCATGAAAAACGCTGTTTTGCCGGACATCAAGGGCGGCAAAGTGAAATCCAAAAACTTCAATGTTTCTCAAAATTGGATCGACGTCCATGCGGGCGACTCGTTCCGCACCAATTTCAACGAGTGAGTCCCGAAGGGCGCGGAGGTCGGCGCTCAGGTCGAACGAGTAACGATAGAATCGACTCGCTGGATACTTGGAGTCAGAGGGATCAAAGTCAGGGGGAGGTAGCTGGGCGATCAGGAGGCTAATGTATTGTCGCCACGGCTCGTGGGGATTCCGGTCAAGGAGGGTAGTTGCCTCGTCGCCGATCTGAGAGGCCATCGCAATCAACCGATCTGAAAAACTTTCCGGTGGTTTTTGTAACCGATCGGATAGGCTTAGTCGCGCCCGTAGCTGGGAGAGTTTGGACTCCTGGAGGGCGAGCGCGTTTGTTCGGTAGTCGAGGAGTGATTCCCGGGTTACCTTTGCGGTAACGAGAGGATGCCCGTCACGGTCGCCGCCTACCCACGTGCCGAAGCGGAGGCGAGGACGATTCGATGAGTTTCCAATCAGGTTTGGGTCCCAGCCGTTGGCCAACCACGCCTCCTCAAGGTGGCGATCAATCTGAGGGAGAACTTTCGGAAAGACGTTGTTAAAATAGTGAAGTTGGCCGGCGCGTTCTGCTGCGACACTGGGTTTGGCCAGCAGGGTTTCTCCAGTGCGCCAGATTCGCTCCATAGCGTTCTTGATTTGGTTTTCGATCCCAATCCGCTCATTGGGGGTCCACATGCTGTTCTCTAGCCGCACGATCAAAACATACAGTTCGCGATATTGCTCTAGGATGGTGACCCTTTTGGATTCAGTAGGATGAGCAGTGAGCACTGGCTCGATCCTAAGATAGGGGAGTGCGTCGGCCACCTGATCGGCAGTCCAACCATCCTCCTTTAACTTTCGAAGGTAGAACCCCCACAGTCCGGACTCATGCAAGGGTCCATTGGATCTCTCGTAAAGACGCCGCATCTGGTTGGATACGTTCTCCTCTACCATATTGAGCAGCTGAAAGGCGATCGAAGTCGCCTGAATGACACCCGGATCCAGATGGCTTTTCTCATCGGTGGGTGCTTTACCGATCCAAGGGAGATGGTGGGCGATTTCCGTTTCACCGAGTCCAATAAGCATGTCACGAAAACAGCCCACGAGGAAGTCGAGATCCTTGTCGATCTTTTCGAATCCGATCCTGATTCTTTCGTTGTAGGTAAGCGTTTCTTCCATTCGGTGGGCGGTTAAGCAGTTCTCTTTCCAGTTTTATGGTCGGTGGTAAGGGGGCAAAAGGGCTACGTCAAACGCAATGGGTTCGTCCAAAACGGTTTCATCTTGCTGTTGGAATTAGTCGGATTTACGACGATCAAAGTGAATTTTCTGTTGTTTCTGATCGAAGTAATGGTCGGTGCCAGACTTACTACTTGTTACTACAGATCGAGCGATGCGTCTTACTGTGCGGGCCTAATGGCCCTCCTCCAGACAAGTTTTCAAGTTTTTCTCGGTGCGGGTATCACGGCGATTCTGTTTTACGGAGTTCTTTCCTTCACTCTTTGGATGGGATACTTCCACGTTCACCAGTGGCTTGCTGAAAAACCTACGTTCTGGGTAAACACTTGGGCCTGCTTCGGGATCACAGCGCTAACGATCATCTAGGGGAAGACCTGTGATCCTATTGCCATTTCGTTGCATCGACAGCTCTGTCAACGAGCAAGAGGTGGCTTATCCTTGGATGAATACCGTTTTTCTAGCCCTCTCTTCGATAGTCACCTTAGCAGTTCTCGCTACCAATTACTTTGTTTTTCTTTTAGTGGAGCTCCTTTTTGTCCCGATCGGGTGGCTGGTTCATGTGAACTTATATCATATGGTTGGTAACCTGTTTTTGATGCTTGTTCTCGGTAACTTCGTAAACCGAAAGATGGGATCACTTGGCTACTTTCTGTTTGTGGTCCTCTGCGGAATCGGAGGTGCTCTTTTCCACGCTTTGATCGAAGATACGGGCGTGGTGGGAGCAAGTGCGATTGTATTTGGATTGATGGGTTATCTGGTAGTCGTCGCGGGTAAGGTGAGGTTTGATTGCACGTACTGGATCGTTCTTTTTTGGGGCGTAAAGCGCCTCCAGTGTCGAGTGGTTGTAGGAGTTCTTCTTTTCGGCCAGGTCGTGTTCCAAATTCTTCAGCCGGAGAACTTGATTTCTCTTCCTGCTCACATTTTTGGCCTGCTTTTTGGAGTGGTGATCGGGTTCTTTACCACGAGGCGTGAAGCTATTCGTGCGTTGGAACCCCCGAATTGAAAATGGCTTGTCGACTTCATGTTTTCCTTAATCCTCGTCGCTAGATCTTCTTTCGAGCTGAAGTGAATCCTTTCAAGCGATGGTAAGTGGTTCTTTTCTTTACTCTACTTTGACCAACCATTAACCTCTATCTCATGAATGATATACCATCGTCTTACCTCCCCAAACCCCTCCCGTTTCTGGGCATGGCCTCTCTTCTCGGTGCTGCCGCAACCTCTAACGGCGCGATTCAGACTGTTAACACTCCCATCTCCGCTTTTTCCGTTGGAGGTTCTGATACAACACCTTGGAATATCGACGGTGGGGCGACGTCAGAGACCGAAATAGCCGCTTATGTCGACTCGGCGACTTCCTTATTTCGCAGCGCTGTGGTTGGGAATATAACGGCCAATGGATTCGAGCTTATTGCTACGACAATATCGAATCAGGTGGTCAACTTTGCAGGAAATCCCAGCTTTATTATTGGCCCGACTCTCACCAATTATGCGTTTGGTCCGAACTCCTTTGGAAAGTTTTATGCGACCCCAACCACTACTTTCCTCAACGGAACGTACTTTTCAGCGAACAGCACGGGAGTCTTCGGTTTCCGGTTTAACTCGGGCGGGGATACTTTTTATGGACGTGCGGAAGTCTTGTTTGAGTTTCCGAATTTCCCTACGGAAAGTACATCGGTAACGATCCAGAGCTGGGCGTGGAATGATGTGGCAGACGAACCAATTCTATCCGGCGGCACTGCTGTTCCAGAGCCCGCTGACGCTGCAAAGGGACTGGGATTGCTGGCTTTGGGAGCGGCAGGTCTTTCCCGCTGGAGACGGTCCAGGCATAGTTCGGATGAAGACTAGATTACAGTTTCTCTAATATTTGAAACGATCTGAAGAAATGGAAAACCCTATTCACTTAATCTTGTCGTCGGCAGTCTTCGGAATTGCCATCTTGCTCGCGTCACACGGAAATGCCTCGACACTTGACGGCACTCTCGATGTCGCAGGTCCGAACCGTTTTGTCAGGGACGTTGAAGTGACCTTGTTTGAGGCGTCAGAGTTTACTCCGATTGCCCTTGCGACAACTACAACCGATTCGAGTGGACAGTTTCAGTTCGACATAGGGAAAGATACTTCGAACAGCATCTTCTTTTTGTCCGCAACACTTAGACCGGGACTTCGGATGCTGGCGATCCTCGGAGAGGAGCTTCCGGCGACTGCGGTTATCAACGAGCTGACTACTGTAGCATCAGCCTATACAATGGCACAGTTTTATCGAACCGGACAGATAGCTGGAAATCCCTTCCGCCTCCAGATCGCCTCGCAGATGTATGGAAACATTGTGAACCCTGTGTCAGGAGGAATCTCTGATGTGTTGTTGAACCCGCCCAATTCCGATCAGACGAATTCACTGCGCCTCACGCGTTCACTCAATAACTTGATGAACGGCTGCGTGCGGCGTGGCACGATACTACAGCAATTTCTGGATACCGCGACCGATGAGTTTGGACGTGCAGCGATGGATACAGCCGAAGCGTTTGCGAACCTTGCTCGCCAGCCGGCAAAGAATGCAGAGACGATTTACGATCTTTCGAGGACGGGTCGAGGATTGACGCCGACTCTTTCCGCTGCACCGGTTCAGTGGACGATCGCCGTGAAGGTCAACAACACGGGAGATCCTAATATTCCCTTTGGTGGAGTGGCCAATGTGGACTGGGATTCCCGCGGGTATGCTTGGGTGGGCAATAACGTGACGCAGGGGACGCCCAACTCGACGAACCTGAACGTCGTCCTCAAACCGGATGGGTCTCCCTCTGACGGAACGAACGGTACTCCACTCTCTCCTATAGGAACCGGCGGTCTTCTTGGGGTTGGCTGGGGGACTAGTGTCGATCAAAACGACAACGCTTGGTTCGGCAATTTTGGTTGGACTACACCGGTGATCGGTGACACGGACTTGTATTATCCGTCCCAAACTCCGTCCGATCCAAACGGAGCCCAAACCGGGAGTGTCTCTCACTTTGCTCCAGACGGAACTGCTTTGTCGGCACCCAGTGGATATTTCGGGCCTTACCGGGTCCAGGCAATCGAGCCCGATGTAAACGGCAACATCTGGATGGCGAGTTTCGGTGATGCGACCAATGAAGCAAACTACCCGAACGGGAGCGGGGTGTGGGTCTTTCGCGATGGGGATCCGAATGACCAAATTTTTTCAATTACGGACCCCAAGGACGCACCGTTCGGGATCGCACCGGTACCTGATGGAGATGCCGCATGGGTTACCTTCTCCGGCGGGTTGGCCGGAACCAATCCGGTGAGCCTCGCGCGCTACGACCTGGTGGGCGATTCGCTTCAGCAAACATTCCTGAAGGAGTTCGATAAGTCGGAAGCGAGCACCTTGAAAGTGGTCATAGTGGACTACGCGGGAAATGTATGGTTTTCCTCCCAGGGAACGGACGAGGTTTTTGCTTTTGATACAGATGGGAACGAACTCGGGCAGTTTTCCGGAGGAGGTATTTTCGGCCCGTGGGGGCTTGCCGTCGATGGTAGCGGTAATATCTGGGTTTCCAATTTCGGTCCGATTGCGGTCAATAATGTCTTTGATGAGGCTAGGCTCTCGCAGATCTGCGGAGCCAATCCAGCGGGCTGGCCTGAAGGGCTGTCCTTCGGCGATCCGATTACTCCGGAAACCGGCTACACGCTTCCTTCCGAAGGGGAGCCAGTGACCCTTTCCAACGGAGATCCGCTCTTCGGTCCCGGTGCTGCACCTAACTTTACGCCGATGATGCGATCAACGAGCGTTCAAATCGACGCGGCGGGCAACGTCTGGGTGATCAATAACTGGAAGCCACCGTTCAACACAGACGCAACGACGAATCCGGGGGGTGACGGGTTGGTTATTTTTGTTGGATTGGCTCCGCCTCCACCGTTGGATTGGTAGCTGGTTAAGGTCTTGGGTAGTCACCCTTGTTCTTACAGGCCTGAGTAAAAAATCTCGGGGGACTTTTTAGGTACCAATACTCTCCCCGAAACAGAGTTTCGAGGCTATGGGGAGAAACCGTTGACTACAGAGATCGAGGGCTCTGTGGCCTCGGTTCTGCGAACCGGGGACTTGGACTGACAAATCAGAACCCGTTGTCCAACACGACCTCGTCATACGGGAGTTGCCCTGGCTTTGGCCACGCGTCCTTAGTGCCTTTTCCAACAGCGACCATAAAGGCGATCTGGTGACCTTCCGGGAGGCCGATCAACTTTCCGACCGCCTCAAAATCAAATCCGTCCATTGGACAGCTGTCGTAGCCCATCGCTTTCGCAGCGAGCATGAGAGTCTGTCCGGCAATGCCGGCTGACCGCATAATCTCGTCTCTCTGGACGTCTTCGCGGCCTTCATAGTATTGCCCAATCGCGGGAACCAAAAAGTCCTGCACTTCCTGTGGGGCATTCACCCAATACTGGTTTGGGTCCTCCTTCCACCCGTTGACATTGCCGCAAATGATGATCAACAGGGATGCGTCTGTCACTTGAGCCTGATCCCATGCCACTGCTCGAATCTGTTTTCGTAGCTCCGGGTCTTTCGCTAGGACAAATCTCCAGTGCTGGATGTTGAAAGCAGTGGGAGACTGTAGAGTTAGCTCTAGTAGACGCTTCTCATCCGCCTCGGGCATGTGGTGTTCCGGGTCGAAGTGTTTGATGGCGCGGCGGCTCTCGATTGCAGTGAATGTATCCATAGAAGATTAGGGTAGAATTGCTCATCGAAACCGTCAAACTTTCGGCTTCCATGTTTTACGATCAAATCAGAGTGAGTCTCCGTGCAGGAAACGGCGGTCACGGCTGCGCGAGCTTTCGTCGGGCGAAGTATGTGCCGAAGGGCGGTCCGGACGGAGGCGACGGAGGGAATGGTGGTGATTTGATTCTGCGTTCTGATCGAAACGTGAGTGACTTGCGGACTTATCGATTCCGGCCTCAGTGGAAGGCCAAGAGCGGAGAGAGCGGAAAAGGAAGTCAGAAAAACGGGAAGAACGGTGAGAGTGTCGTCCTAATCGTTCCGATCGGAACCGAGGTAGTCAACGAGCGAGGCAAGACGGTCTGCGAGCTACTGGAGGATGGAGTCGAGGTGACTCTGCTGCGGGGCGGTAAGGGTGGTTTGGGAAATATTCATTTCAAGACCGCTACCAATCAGGCTCCCCGTGAATTTACTGAGGGGAAACCGGGACAGGCTGGCGACTTTGTTTTTTCCCTGAAAACCATAGCAGATGTGGGATTGATCGGCTTTCCCAATGCTGGGAAATCGACGCTTCTCTCCCGTCTGACCAACGCCTCGCCGAAAAGTGCTCCGTATCCCTTTACCACGGTGGATCCTTCGGTCGGTATGACGGAGGAAAACGAGAACTTTGGGTTCCAGAAAATTACGATAGCCGATATCCCGGGTCTAATCGAGGGGGCGGCGGACAATCGCGGATTGGGGCATCGATTTTTGCGCCATGTGGAGCGCTGCCGGATATTGTTGGTGGTTCTGGATAGCGGAGGCTCTGATGGTCGTGATCCATTGGAGGATTTTCAGGTGTTGCAGAAAGAGCTTGAACTGTACCGTAAGGACATGGTGGCAAAACCAATGATGGTTGCGGCAAATAAGATGGACTTACCTGCGGCCACTGAAAACGTAGAAAGGCTGAAAGAGGCAGTGGATCTTCCGGTTTTCCCAATTTGTGCGGAACTAGGGGAAGGGCTGGAACCCCTTTTGGAGGCTCTTTATGAGGCGTGTGGGGTGTAAGTTTTTGATGGGGTAGGGCGCAGGCTCCGGCAAGCCGGGCATTTTGAAAGTAGATCCCCGTTTCTACTTCAACCAGCGCGGCTTGCCGGAGCCAGCGCCCTACCTTTGGTGAAAGACTGGTCCGTAGTTTTCATCCGAATCCCTTTGCCAAACTTACCGGGGTTTCTTTTCCTGATCGAACGTGTCGGAAATCAATGAAGAAGTCGTTCGGGAGGCCTTGGCCAAGGTTCCCTATCCGGGTTTCACCAGAGACATCGTTTCCTTTGGAATCGTTAAGAATATCGCAGTTGAAGGGAGTGTAGTTCTGGTTTCCCTCGCGTTGACGAGTTCAGATCCGGCGGTCGCTCCCAAGCTGAAGGCCGATGTCGAAAATGCTGTCGATGCGATCGAAGGAGTCTCGGAGGCAAAGGTTACCGTTGCTGTTAAATCCAAGGCTGGTTCCGAGGAGACCTCTCAGGAGGAAGAGGCAGGAAGCGCAATGCAGAAAGTGCGTATCGCGATCGCGGTGGCTAGCGGTAAGGGAGGGGTCGGTAAATCCACCTTTACGACCAACCTTGCCTGCGCGATGGATCGCATTCTGCGGGAAGAGGGAAAGCCCTCATCGGTAGGGATCATGGATTGCGATATTTATGGGCCTTCCATCCCCTTGATGATCGGATTGAACCAAAGGCCGGAAGTAGAAAATGGTTTGATCCAACCTCTCGAGAATTTCGGTGTGCGAGTCATGTCGATGGGTTTCTTGGTAGAGGAGGATATTCCAGTGATCTGGCGCGGACCGATGGTAATGAAGACCATTCAGCAATTCGCGAGTAATGTAGACTGGGGTGAGTTGGAAGTGTTGTTTGTGGACTTACCACCGGGAACAGGGGATGCCCAGCTCTCCCTCGTGCAGACTGTTCCCCTGGAGGGTGCAGTCGTCGTCACGACGCCTCAGCTGGCAGCTGTGACCGTCGCTAGAAGAGGGGCGATGATGTTTGAAAAGGTGAGTGTTCCCTTGATTGGCGTTGCTGAAAATATGAGCTATTTACTCGACGAAAAATCGGGAGAAAGACAGTATCTTTTTGGGAAAGGGGGAGGAGAGCGAACTGCGAAACACCTTGAAACCAATTTTCTCGGTCAGGTGCCGTTGGATCCGAGGATCCGCGAGGGTTGTGACCACGGAGTACCGATAGTTGTCAGTGATCCCGACCTAGCGTGTTCATTGGTTTTCTATGAAATGGCCCGGACGATCTGGGATCGGTTCAAATTGACAAGTCGTGCTGGCAATGATTAGACTTTCTTCTGAACAGTTGGGAATGCCGACGCCGAAAAAGTCTTCAAAAAAGAAACCATCAGTGGATTTCGCTGGCCAATCTAGCCTCTACAAAGAATTCCTCGCGGAGCGGGAAGAGATTCTTCGTCACAAATGGATCGAGTCCGAAAAGAGCGGGAAAGATATTGGTTTTGAAAAAGCCCTCCTCGATTGGATTCGGAAACACCGCGACAAGTGGCGCTCCTCAAGAAGGTAGAGAATCACTGTAAAACGCCTCAGGGGTATGCTCCGCGAACCTGATTGTCAGTAGGGGTAGGTTCATCGGTTTCCCTCGGTGTTACTGTCATTTCCCGCAAATTGGACCGCGGTAGCCTCCAATGCGAAGAAGCAATGTGCTGGGTCGCGGAACAGGCGCTATCCGAGCTCCAAAGAGGCAACCGCAAAGGTTTTATCATAGGGAATGTCTGGTGGAGGACCGGCGTACATCCTGGCGCAACGGGAGACTTCATTCATGCCTAGTCTTTTTGCCATAGGAATCGCTTCCGGATTGATGTCTGGCATGTCCACGTAAACCCTTTCTCCGGAGACCGCTCCGCATAGAGACAAAAGGAGCTTTTCAGCGATATTCGCTGTTTCCGCGAACAGAGGACCGATGCGAAAGCCATCGCTAGCGGGCCTGATCACTCCGAATCCCTCTAGTTTTCCTTCGGACTGATACCCAAAGGAGAAGCTCTCAGGCAGATCGATCCAATAACGAAGCAAAGTCTCACGGTTGGTGCTGAAACCCTGTTGATCTAATTTAAGAATCTCATCCCAAGAGATCAGAGCTAGATCCTTTATGTTCGGATTGGGGGTCGCAGAGGCGGCTTTTCCAGACATTCGAACATTGTAGTGATTGGTTACGAATCCACCGCGGCCGTAAAATGATTCCATAGCGGGAACCCCGTCCATACCGATGGTCGCTCCGGGATCCAGACGGGCCATCAGGCGAGCTTTGCGCCAGCGCCAAAAAGGACCCCCGAGTCCTCTTCCGCGGTAATCGGGGCGAACAATGTAGAATCCCATGAACCCGAATTTCCCTCCAAAGGAGACGACGGAACCGAATCCTACAACCTCGTGGGAAATCTCCATGCAAACAAAACCAGAGGGATCTGTAGCCCAATAACCGTCAGCGTCCTTGTAGCCTGGGTTCCAATTTTCCTTTCGTGCCCACTCCACCCCGATGTTGAGCTCGTCTCTCGTGGCAGCGCGATAAATCGGATCAGGCATAGAAAGAGCAGACTAAATACTACTGTGCAAGAGGAGCTTCCGGGATAGCATTCCCCTCGCGATTCACCAGCTCCTCATAAACGCGGAGGGAAACCCAGGCATCGGTAGCAGCATAGAGAATCTGTTTCTTCGTTAGTGGATTCTGCTCCCAATTGGTCACTTGCGCTGCTTTCGAAATGCGCCCATCGAGGAATATTCCCGCTAGATTACGGAGTCCGGTGGTGATAATCCCACGTTGACTGGCAACGACGCTCAAATCGATAAACCCTGCGGCTTCGAACTCCGCAATCCGATTGAGTCCCTTGATGTCGTCATGTGGAGCCACCCCTACCTTTTGGATGTTTGGATCGGTAAGAAGCGCGAAGACAGGCCTGTGATCAGTAATCTGACGAAGTTGAAAGAGCCACGCTGTGCATCCATCAAAAAGTTGAAGGAGTGCCGGAGGCCGGACTTCGTCTTCCCGACGAAAAGTTGGTTTACTTTCAGTATCAAACCCAAGTCTTTTCGATAGTCGTAATGCCTCAACCGCGGGTGCTACCTGAGAGTCTTCGCGAATCAATTGGATGGGACCCTGAAAGTGGACGATTGGCAACTCACGGAGCAGGTCTTTGCTCATCCGCTCTGGGAATGAACCACTATCGGTTAAACTCATCGGATTGAGTGTTTGGCGTCTAGGTAGAGAAGCAATGGTTTTTTGAATCAACCAAGCGTGCCCTTACGGTAGAGGGTTCGGGTTGCATCTCTTTCGAAAAGAAAGTAGCTCTTTCCTAGATGAGTAAAAATCCCGACACGCTCTTCCTCTCGGAGGAGTCAATTCGTAAACTAGTTCCAGCGAGACTGCCCGCTCGACTGCACGAACGCTACAAGGGCGGTGCATTCTATGGGCGCCTTGATCGCGACTTCGGAGAAGACGAGCAAGAGACAATACGGACGATTTATCAATCGGTAGGGGAGTTGATGGAACTCACTGCTAAAAGGGACGCTTCGGAGGAAGAAAATTCCTTGGCCGCATCGGCTTTAAAAAAATTTGCTGTCAACTGCCCGATCCTAGTCGCGGGTGGCGAGCTGGAAAAGTATGAACAGGCTGCGCGCGAGACTCAGGATACCAAGCTTACGACTTTGTTCCGCGAACTTGCGGATGGTCCGTTCGCATCCTTATACGGGATTCTTTTTCTTGTGGGTTCTGCCGGAGTAGAGCCGGAGTATTTCCAGACTCTTTTTTATCTGGCGCGGGATCAACGGAAGATCATGCGCTCCTTGATCATCGATCTCGATCCCGTTGGACGCGACAAAGATGAGTTAGAAAAACTCCACTCGGTAGACTTACTGCTGCAGAAGTGGCAGAAAACGGTCTACCGCGCATTTGACGCCGAAATGGAAGTTGCCTTTAAAACTTCGTTTACGGGTGCGGTTGCCGAACGTTGTATAGAATTCGCAGAGGTCGACCGCGTTTTCTACCACCTTGTCAACAATGCGATCCACCATGGCGAAGGGAAGCTTTTGGCTATTCAGGTAGTCGAATCTGAAGACGGCTCGGACTTGATCTGGATGTTCTCGAACCCTATCTCAAAGAAAAAGGCATCGGATTTAGGAAACACGAGTGGACGCGTTTTCGAATACGGTGTCGGATCAGGTTCTGGAGTTGGGCTGGCTTCCCTTGCGGAATCGGTTTCTCATGCTTACGGCATCGAGACCACGGAGGAGTTGATCTCCAGCGGCTATGCAGGGTCTATTGTAGAGGGTGAAGTCTTTCGCCTGTGGTTCCACTGGCCAAGAACCGCAGAAGCGTAGTCTTTTTTCCTCGCTAATTAGGAGCGTGGTCGGACCCAGATCGAATCTCCTTCAATACTGATATCGAGGAAAGTCGGTCTCCACCAGACCTTCGCGGGGTTCGAAGAAAATCGTCGTAAAGACCCCTCCACGAAACTCCTCATAACTGGGAGTTTTGTTGAAGGCAATTTCACCTCCAAATGCCCAGTAATCTGTGAGAAACATTACCCCTTGAAGGTTCGAGATGAGAATCCCTGTAGTATCGCTTGTTCCAGAATAATCACGCCCATCCGGGTCAAGGGGAAAGAAAGGCGCAGCCTCCTGTTCGTTTGCCTGACCACCAAATCCGACTTCACCTTTCAGAAGAAAATCTTCCCCCTCTTCCGTCATGAATTGAAGATTAATGATTCCCTGAGCCAAATACTCCGGACTAAAGTACCCTCCGTGACCGAATGTAAAGAAACTGAGGTTGTTTGTGTAGCTGTAGAAGGTGAAAGAAGGTCCGAAGTTAATGTAGTGGAAACCATCAGGTTTAAAGGTTCGGTTTAGGGCGACGTCGAGCCGGATTTTCTCGTTGTCGGCGACGTTCTCTCCGGTCAACTGCCCGACTTCCATAAAGCCGAAGAGGCTCAGGTCTTGGTTTGCTCCAAAGAAGTGGAGAATCGACGCATGAAGTCCCGTTTCAACCACTCTACCCCATTCAAGGGAAGTGTAGGGGTCACGGAATCCGGTGTAACTGAGAAGGGATTCAGTAATGGATTCGCGAAAGAGTTCTGCGGTCCACACTCCGGTTTCAAAGATTCCCTGCACACCGAGTCTCCCTACAAACTCACTATCCACCTGACCGCCCAGAGGAGTCATTCCAAGCTCGATATAGGGTGAAATCCAATCTTCCCGGTAGTAGCCAATCATTGGAGCAATCATGCCGTTGAAGGATGTCTTTGGTTCGACGGAATAGGGTGTAGGAGTGTTGGGAACCAGCCCCACAAATGCAAAGTCGGGAAGTTGACCCGCATCCAAGCTCACCAAACCTATACTGACATCCACCCGGTTCACTTCATCCGAGAAGACCGTTCCTGTTACGTAAGGCGCGTAGGCCAGATCCAACTCGCTGGTCCCCGGGTCTCCATCCCTAGCAACGAATTCTGCGGAAATGGTTACCTTCGGTGCCGCAATGTTTTCAATAAACGGTTGGTCAGCGTCCGGAATCTGGGTAGCCACTTGGCTGGCCTTGAGGTATAGCCTCCTGTCATAGTATCGGTCACTCGTATACAACGCGTAGATGTCAGCGAGTGGTCCACCATATTGATTAGCCAGTCGTTCAATCCGGTTCCAGTTCTGAGTGCTGGAGAGGGAGGCGTAAAGGCCAACTGCTGCCACTCGGTCCCGCTGCTCTTCATAGAGTGTCTGGAACAATCCGGCTGCTTTAACGGTTTCTCCAGTGTGGTAAAAACTCCACGCTTCCAGAATCTCTTCACCTCTGGTCAGAGGTCTGAATTGGACGATCTTATCCAAATTGTCCAGCGTCTCGTCGTAGCGCTCTGCTCTGAAGGAAGAAATCGCTCGGGTCATGTAGATGTCGCCAAGAATGTTGTCCATTCCTGGATACGCATTCAGCTTCCAACGTGCAACGGCCTCGGCTTGTTGGAGGAAACCTTCATTATAAAGAGAGAGTGCAAGGCCATAAGCTGCTTCATTGAAGTTTTCATCCCATCTCAGAGTCTGTTCAAACCACTCAATTGCTTTTGGATAATTTTCCTCGGTGTAGTAAGACCACCCAATTGCACTCGCCATGCCAACATCCTGATTCTCCAAAACCCAGGGCTCGAGTTCGTCGTACTGCTTGTCAGCGAGGAGCTGTCCTGGGTCGATGCCAATTTCTGCCACGATAGTATCGTCGACCAGGCCCGTTTGAGTGTCACTGAAGACAATGGTTGGGGTAGTTGGGGATTGGATCGGTTCGGCTACCGGTTCAGGGGTCGGTAAGAGGACCTGAGTTGGAATGCCCTCCTGGTTGAGCGGCTGACTGCGGGGTTGCTGCGTCGGAACGACTGTCTGAGGAACTGACCTCTCGGCGGGAGGAGCGTCTGGCAGAAAGTATGTTGGCTGAGGAGTCTGCCCTTGAACGGGAGCACGTGTCGGAGTTCCCGAAGGTTGTCCGGTAACCAAAATCTCTTCCATTGAAGTGGGAAAGAGCCCTTGTTCCTCAAAATCTTGGGAGCCGAGCGACGTCGCCGAAAAAAGTAAAAGGGCGAGGCGGTTTAACCACCGACGGTGAACGGCAACAGTACTCATCAATCTTATCGTGAAATTTCTTTACTAAATTATTACGGGTGAGGCAATAAAGAATACTTTTGGCCCTCTTTTTCTGCGAGGTGGGAAAGGAAACGCAGTGAAGCGGAGTAATAGGAGGTGTAGTCGCCATCAACACGAGGGGCCTCTGGGATCTCTCGCGGCGCGATGAGGTGATAGATAGCGATCATTCCTGGAATCACGGTAAACTCTCCCGGTTCGTTGGTTACAAGGTTAACGGTGTCGGGAAGTTCGAAGATGCTTTCCTTGCTCGTCGCCCAACCAACAAAAGGTCGGTAGAGAAATTCGTCGCCTATTCCTGCCCACTCCATGTAGAGGGGAATCCTAACTGCATTGTAACCGAAGACCGGATCAAACTGCTTCGGGAGGATCAGCGTTCCCGCAGATGATACTAATAGCCAATCCGGTGGTAGATCCCAATCGCCAAAGCGAGCCTCTTTGAGAAGTCGCAAACCCGAAAGGTAGAGATCGTCCCAAAGGTGAGAAGGATCGATCCTACGAATATCGAGGAATGCGGGAAAGACCCAATAACTTAAGTTGATAATCGTCCCCTCTGGCTGCTGAAAGCCGGTTCCTCCGGGGAGAAGGAGAGGGCCGTAGGGGCTGTCTGCTATCATTGTGGTCCTAACCTTTCGAGCGATCGCTTTGGCTTCCTCAATATGCCGATCATTCTTCCAAAGCTCTCCCCCCCTAAGAAGTGCCCATGCAATGAGGATGTCCCCGTCAGTAGCGTTGTTCTGGTCTATGACAGGATCTTCGGGTATTGACGGATCCCATTTCCAAGCGAAAAGCCCATCTTTCCGGGTCTGGAGATTCTTCCGGGTCCAATTCCAGATGACAGAAAATGTGGATAGATCACGGTGCTCTGCGGCGATCAGCATTCCATATCCTTGTCCTTCCGAATGGGAGATCCCTCCGTTGGCATCGTCGATTACCCTCCCATCTGGTGCTACAAAACGCTCTTTGAATTCATTCCAAGCCATCTTGCCACGAGTGTTAAAGGGTAGGGTAAATCCCTCAAAATCGGACTGCGCCAGAGCCCCGGTGTTGGCTGCCAAAAGGCACAAAAAAGGGGTCAGGAGTTTCTTCAGCCGTCTTTGGACCATTGGACAAACGACTCGATTACTCTTTGCGTCTTTGAGCGATTGTTTGGTCCGTATGCTTGAGTACTAAAAGTGTCATCAGGACAAAAACAAGAAATACGACTGCTGCAAAGAGGTACCAAATGCGCAGCGACACCCCGTAACCCCACGGAATGGGAACAATGGTTTCTCGAAACGAAACTTCGCTGAAGCGCTTGTCCGGCAAGAAGGCCCTGACACTATTTGGAGTGTCGTTCCATGAAAAGAGGTATCCATTTATTTGTGACCAATAGGGAAGACGGATAAGCTGGCGGACTCGCTCAAGGAGGAGAGCGTCATTGCGAGCAGTCACTATGAGTATCCACCTCCCGGTGGTTTCAGGAGAGGGGAAACTTGTCATCACAGCCCGCGGTCCAATGGACTCTTCTCTTGCTTCCTGAATCTGAGCTCCTTCCGGTCCATCGTCAGCTGGTTCGTTAATTTCAATCTTCCGAAACTCGTTTGCCAGACTTGCAAAGAATCTCTGAAAAATGTTCGGGCCTTTTTCTTCTTGAGCAAAAGCCTCGTCTTCACTCTCTCCTGATCCTAATTCCGAAAAGCTCGCGGGGGGAATTTGTTCACTGAGGGTAGTGGGAATTCCCGATTGGCTTCCGATTACGACAAGGTGCCGATCAGGGTTTGCAGCACGGAAACTCACCTCTGCATCGTAAAGGAAGGTGTTCGAAATTTGAGAGAGCTTTGCAATCATCATCCACGCTGCTTCAACAGTTTCCTTTTCGTTATTGGTGAGAAGGAAACTGATTTCTGACCCGTCCGGTTGACCTACGAACGGGTAGAGTGTCCGGCTAGTGAGGCGGAGGTTTGGCAGAATAGCACCTCTAGGGACTCTCGGAATCTCAATCGTCGAATCAGTGAAGACAAGAAGGTCGTTTGCCGCGACACCTGTAGGACCTAGCGAAAACGCACTGGAGGAACCAGCATCTGTCGTAATTTCCAGTAGGTTGCGGCCAGACTGGAATTTTCCGATCGGAACTGAAAAGTTAAGGTACCGCCCTCCAAATTCGGACGTCGTGGTCTCACCAAACGGTGCACGGACAACTTCAGTTCCGTTCAAACGGACCTCCATGGCTTTGCTGCTCCGGAGTGTATTTTGACCTACGGAAAAATGAACGGATAGATTTACCTTTGCAGCAGGACGGTCAAAAACATCTGCCGGAAAGTAGATCTGAATTCCGATGCCTCCATTCCGGACCGGACGAATCGGAGCGCCAACCTGCTGTAGCTGAAGAAATGTATAGGTCTCACCTGGGTTCACAGGAGGCTGACCAAAATAAGGAGGCGTCTCTGGGAAGAGGATGCGACGAATGGAGACAAAGTCTGCAGCCGGAAGATCCATATTGACGAATCCAAGAGCAAGGACTGCTTCGTTGATCCCTCGCTGGCTGGTTCCAGTGATTACCAAGACAGGCTCGCTCTCGTAGTTTGGCATCGGAATCATGCAGAGTCCACTCTCACCGATTTCTTCTACAAGTCTTGCTCCCATGACCGAGCCTACTTGATCAATGGTTCCCACTAGCACGTTGAACCGACCAGGCTCTAGCTGAGGACCGTATGTGATTAGCATAGGCTTAAGGTCAGTCCTTAGTCCGATTCCTTGCACAATAGCCGCCCCGAGAGTGACCTGTTCCTGATTCAACTCCGATGCCGCACCGGCAAAGACAAGATGAGTCTGGACGGCCTCCGGAGTGAGTCTCTGGAGAAGTTCATCCAGATTCGATATCAAGAACGGATTGATTTCATCTTCCTCAAAACTCGGTGTTGTTTCGTTGATTTCCGGAAAGGCTGTTGCTTGCGTTGTCTCAGGCAAGGTAGTTGGATTCGAGGATGAGGAGGGTGCTAAATCTTGAGTCGGCTCCGCCTCTTCCGAGGGGCTAGCGGGCCTTTCGGTCGGCGGCTCGCGGAGAAACTGGGGCATTTGCGTTCCAGTTTCATCTGCCGGAGAGACTTCAGAAGTTCCCTGATCGTCACGGAGTCCGCGCAGGAGTTCGTCGAGAGTTGATGACTGGGCAAGACTGAAGCTGTGGGCAGCAAAGCAAAGAGCAACTACTAGTGAGGGTCGGGCAAATCTATCGATACCTAGACCCATCAGACGTTCTCTGGCTGCGATATGCTTGATTTGGGCCTAGATCCTCCGAAGAGAGACCCGAGGAGATGTCCAAAGTGTGCAAGGGAGTATTTGACGCCAATTCCCAGAAGGAAAAGGAAACTTCCAATAACTCCCAACCGGCACTCGCGATTTTTCTGGAAATTCATCCAGCGATCGCTACTTCCCGTTACGAAGCGGACCTTTTGTTTCCTTTCTTCAAGATCCTTGTGGTTGAACTCGGTTCCGAGAGAAAGAAGTTCAGAATCTTCGTCGTAGCGAAGGATGCGAAGGTCCACATTAAAACTGAAATGAACCTTTCGCCCTGGAGCGGTCACCTGAAGCAGTCCATTGTTCGCCTTTTCGAGGTCCCTTTCATAGGCTGGTTTCAAGAGGATCCTGCATCCCCCAAGAGAGATATCGACTATCCGGCAATCAAAACTCTCATTTCCCAAGAGTAGTTTCGCGTTGAGGTTAACAGGCATCCTTGGATTCGAACGCCTCTGTTGCCGTTCAAGAAGAGCCCCAATTGCCGCGAGGAGGATCACCGTGTTGAAAAATCCGAAACCCATCGTGATCAGCGTCGCCGTGGTCTGTTCGGAGACGCTGAAGTAGCGAATCGTCCCAAAAATTAGCGCGGTGATGTTGATCACAAATAAAATGTAGAAGGGAAAGGAAAGTGGCGAGATGTAGGTCCTGTCGAGATACTCACCCTTCGGAGTTACCTGGAAAGCAGGAGCCCGAGGACGGATCATTGTTTTGACGATCGCCGGGAGGCAGTAGACGGACTGGATTAACTCGTAAAGTTCAGAAACAAACGATCGTCTCACTCTTCCGTAGAGATAACTCGAGACGGTCAAGACTGCCACCAAGTGAGGTACTGCGTACGCGCTGAAAGTTTGCCAGTTGGCGGCGTAGATTTTGAGTCCGAATACAAGGAAGGCCACTGGGGCCAGGAGGAAGACTAGACGGGCAAACGGGAAGAACCAAAAGGAACAACTGTTGACGTAACAGAGACGTTGAGGCAGGGAAAGACCTCGCATCAAAAGCGGTCGCTTGAGAAGGAAGATCTGAACCATTCCGGTAGCCCAGCGAATTCGCTGCCCGATAAAACCACCCATCGTTTCTGGTTGCAGTCCAGACAGCATGGGCTCTGATATGAACGCACTGTTGTAGCCCCTTCCGTGAAGGGATAAAGCCGTCTCTGCATCCTCGGTGATCGTTTCTCCCGACATGCCCCCTTGAGCTTCCACCAAACTACGGCGAAGGAGAGCACCGGACCCACAAAAGAAGGATGAATTCCAATAGTCCAACCCTTGCTGGACTACTCTGTAGAACATTTCGTTTTCACTGGGGGCGGAATAGAACGTGTTGAGATTTTTCTCAATTGGATCTGGGTTGACGAAAAAGTGGGGAGTCTGCACGAGAAACAGCTTTTCGTCTTCATTGAACAGCCCGACTGTGTTCTCGAGAAAGTTCTCAGTCGGGACGTGGTCAGCATCGAGAATGAGAAGGAGGTCTCCCGAGGTCTTTTTCATTGCCTCATTGATGTTACCGGCTTTCGCATGCTGGTTTCGCTCCCTGGTCATGTACTGGACGCCGAGTCTTTGGCAAAGACGGAAAAGGGACTCTCTTCGGGTGAGTGCCTGTTCGCGGGATGCATCACTTCCGCTCGTGCATTTTTGGTCAGTTCCTCCGTCATCGAGAAGGTAAATTCTGCGTTTTTGCTCCGGATATTGCATCTGGAGAGCCGCCATCAACGTGACTTCCAAAATTTCTTCGCTTTCATTGTAGGAAGGCACCATGACGTCGACCGTAGGCAGCTGATCCTCTGGCGGGAGAGGAACCGGCTTTCTCTCGAACGGGCGGATATTGACGAATGACCCGAGGAGGAAAATGAGGATCCCATACACCTCAGCGAGGAAGAGGATGATCGCGATCGAAAAGCTCAACCAATCATAGAATTCAAGCGTCTGAAGACTTCGCCAAAATAGGTACCGCAGAACCAGGAAGACAGCAAAACACAGGAAGATGACCCTTACGGTGGGGCCTCGCTTGACGGATCGGAAGAAAAAGAGACCCAAGAGAAGGGCCCCCGCAAGATACCACTGCGAACGATGCTCAAGATGAAGCGAGCAAACAAAAAGAAACGCTAGCAGTGAGAGAAACCAGAAAAACACCACGATAGAGAGGTGTTTTGACTTGTGACGTGCTGTCTTGGAGGTCTGAACCACGGATGAATTTACTGAGCAGGGAACAAGCCACAGCCCTTCCCTTGACAGCCTTGTTTCATAAATTCGTAAAAATTACCATCCTTAACTTAATTTTAACAAAAGCGTTTCCGGGGCGAATTTTTACAATTCGCCAAGGGCTCTTTCCGCCTCAATCGCTGCTTGGCAGCCCATTCCTGCGGCTGTGATCGCCTGCCGGTAGACATGGTCTGCACAATCTCCCGCAACGTATACTCTCGGGACTTCGGTCAGGACTTGGGAGGGAGCTTTAGGAATGAGGTATCCTTCGCCATCCATCTTGAGCTTTCCCTTGAAAGGAGAGGTGTTGGGAATGTGTCCGATGGCTACAAATACTCCTTTGCAATCGATCCGTTCGGTCTCTCCACCAACCGTGTTGCGAACGGAGATACCCGAGACCAAGCCGTCCTCGTCCGGTAGGATCTCTTCGACAACGGTGTTCCACACCATTTCGATCTTCTCGTGCTGAATGGCTCTTTCCGCCATAATCGGAGAGGCTCGGAGCTCGTCACGACGGTGAATCAAATAGACTTTGGAACAAAATCTGGTGAGGAAAAGAGCCTCCTCGCAGGCAGAGTCTCCTCCTCCCACCACTACAACGTCCATATCGCGATAGAAGGCGCCGTCGCAGGTCGCGCAAGTGGTCACGCCTTTCCCGCCATACATCTCTGCTTCGCCAGGGACACCGAGAAGCCTGGGTGAGGCACCAGTTGCAATGACGAGTGAGCGGGTCTCCCACGATTTGTTGGTGCTATTCAGGGTGATGGTCTCGTCGCCAAGATCGGCCTCTTCGATTGAAGCCACCTCGAACTGGGTGCCGAAACGAGCAGCTTGCTTCCGCATGTTGTCCATGAGTTGGAAACCGTCTACTCCTTCTGGAAACCCGGGAAAGTTTTCGACTTCGGACGTGGTCGTCAGCTGGCCTCCTGGCTGGGCACCCTCCAAAACGAGAGGATTCAAATTAGCGCGGGCCGCATAGACAGCAGCCGTCAAGCCTGCGCAACCTGAACCAAGAATAATTATGTTCTCCGGCATCGTATGGTTTTGGATCGATTCATTTAGAAAATCAAGTGCCGCTTAAGCACGGGCTTTATGGTCGCACAAGACGTCGTGATCCATGAAGAGGGCAGGGTCGTCGCCTGTAGCTACTTCGACAACACGGGCCGGGACACCCACTACGGTCACATGAGGTGGAACCGACTCCAGGACAACGCTGTTGGCACCTACCCGTGAGCATTCGCCGACAGAGATGTTGCCGAGGATTTTTGCCCCTGCTCCGATGAGAACGCCGTGGCCGATCTTCGGGTGGCGATCCCCGGTCTCTTTCCCTGTTCCTCCCAAGGTCACTGCGTGCAAAATCGAGACATTGTCGGCGATGCGACTGGTTTCGCCCGCCACGAAACCGGTTGCGTGGTCGAGAAGGATTCCCGAGCCGATTTCAGCTGCTGGATGAATATCAACGTTGAAGAACTCTGATGTCAGGCTTTGGAGGTGCAGGGCCAACTGGTGTCGACCGTTTTTCCAAAGCCAGTTGGACACCCGGTGGCAGCAGATCGCCTTGAATCCTTTGTAGTAGAGAACCGGCGTGATATGGTTCCGGCAGGCAGGATCACGGTCAAAAATGGCCTCAATGTCTTTTCGCATCGAAACACCGATGAGGGAGTCGGTGGTCATTGCCTCGAGAAAAACGTCTTCGAGGTGAAATTCCCAGTGGGACAGGAACGTGAGCTTTTCGGCGAGCCGATAGCTGAGGACCTCTTCAAGACTGGACCGGTCCAGGACGATTTCCTGAACTTGGTGAGCAAGAACGGGCTCGTTATCGATAATCTCCTGGGCGTCAACGCGGATCTTGTCCCAGATAGGGTCTGAGTTTTTTTCGGTATCCATGGCGTTCGGTAATCGGTGCGTTCCGGTTGAGTTTGTTCGGAATTCAAGTTCCTGTTCAGATCTACGGATTTCTCAACCTCTAAACCACATGGACTAATGAAGAACACAATTATTGCACTCGCAACTTTCGTTTTGGCAGGCTCGCTGAGTGCGAGCGTGGCCACCGGGCAAAAGGCTCCGGATTTTACTCTTACGGACACTAACGGTGTCCAGCATTCGCTTTCCGATTTTGCTGGAAAGACCGTGGTGCTGGAATGGCTCAACCACGGGTGTCCTTTTGTCGTTCGCCACTACGAATCAGGCAACATGCAGGGTCTCCAAGACCGGTATGGCGACAAGGGAGTAGTGTGGCTCTCGATCGTTTCATCTGCTCCAGGCAAACAGGGTTACTACCCGCCTGAGAAAGCAAACGAGATCACTGCTGACTACGAAGCCACCCCTGCAGCCGTTCTGATCGATTCAACTGGCGATGTCGGGCGCTTATACTCGGCTGAGACCACTCCTCACATGTATGTGATCAATCCTGACGGGGTGCTGGTCTATCAGGGTGCCATTGACGACCAACCACGCGGCAGGGATCCCTCTCAAGCCAACAATTTCGTTGCCAACGCCCTTGACGCCTCGATGGCCGGAGAGCCAATTCCGAATGGGACGACGAGGCCCTATGGCTGCTCTGTAAAATACTGAGCATCCTGGTTTTTAAGGCCCGCTCGCCCGAGAAGGGCGGGCGGGTTTTTCTTTGCAAAACCATGCCATTTCTCTTTACGGACGCGGTAATCCCCCTCCCGATCGCTGAGGTTTTTCCGTTTTTTTCGGATGCGTCTAATCTGGAAAAGATCACGCTAGCTGGTTTGGGGTTTCAAATCTTAACCCCTCTCCCGATAGCGATGGAAGAAGGGACAATTATCGATTACCGCATCAAGATTGGCGGAGTCCCCAACCACTGGAGATCCCGAATTACCTCTTGGGAACCACCTTACCAATTTGCCGATGAGCAGTTGAAAGGCCCATACCGTAAATGGCTCCACACTCATCGGTTCGAAGCGTGTGATCACGGGACCAGGATGAAAGATGAAGTGGAGTATGAACTACCTTTTGGAGTTTTCGGGAGGTTAGTGCACCCTCTCATCCGCAGGCAACTCAGGACCATTTTTGCGTTTCGGAGCAAGACAGTTGGCAGCCATCTTCCCTTACCTGAAAATTCGGAAGTGACGCATGGAACGATTGAGTTCTACGACGACAAACCGAATTGACCAGGTGACCTTTCCCTTCTTCTGGAAAGAGCCTTACAGAGACCTCTGGAGGGTCAATAACCAGCCATCAGACCCATCAAATTTTCTTTGATTTGCTTACGGATCGAGTCGATTCGGGAGGGTGGTGTGTAGCGTTTTGTGGGGGTGCCTACCGCATCGAGGGAATAGGAGTCGGAATAGCCGTCAATCGTTGTTGGTTGGAAGAGGAAAGTGAAAACAGTGTCCGCGAAAACGGTCTTTTTGTGCACTTGCACGACGCCGCTCTCTCCTTCCATACCATTTGCCAAGACGACCCAGCGGTCCTCAAAAGCGGCGTTCAAAATGGCTTGGCGCATTTGGAGCATCGTAAGGCGATCCGGCACATTCAGATGGATGACTTTGTTTCCAAAAGGCGTGGCGGCGGGATGGATCGAATTGGACAGATCAGAAGGGTCAACAGGCGGAGTAGGCGTGCTAGAACAGCCGACTAAAAAAGCGAAAAGAAGAATGGAAAAAAAGGCGGGTGCTTTCATACTGTGTTTTGACGTTTTATCCACATCATCGCTTTGGTAAACGTTTTTCGTATTCGTAGCTCCGTATTCCAGTCCTCATGAAAAAGATTTTCCCATACATTGGCTTTGTCGTTTTGGCGTTGCTGGTCCTTTTTCAGTTCTACAATCCCTTCAATTTGGAACCAGAGCCCGGGAGAGGGGCACACGTCGGCGATTATGTTCCCGAACAGTTGGATGGGTGGACCGTCACAAACAAGGAGTTGGGTGCGACAGAATCGATAAGGGATCGAGCTGCGAGGATTTTGAACCTCGAAGATTTCGTCTACAGGAACTACACCCGTGGAGATGGTGACGAATTCTTCGAGGTGTATGTTGCCTATTGGTCTCCTGGGAAAGCATCGATCCTTGAAGTATCCTCTCACACTCCTGATAGGTGTTGGACGGAAAACGGATGGACGATGTTGGATAAAGAGCATCAGGTTGAGAAGGAAGTCGAGAACAAGGCACTTTTGCCTTCGGAGTGGAGGGCGTTCGAGATCCAGGGAAACGAGCAATTTGTTCACTACTGGCATCTTGTAGGCGGTAAGTCCTATCAATATGGACAGCGCAGAAATGCGTTTCCGACTCCCTACTCTTATGTGAGAGACCTACTTCGATCCCACGTGTTGGGTACCGGGGAGCAGTATTTTATTCGGATTAATACCAATATCCCTTTCGAGGAATTGTGGTATGATCGACAGTTCCAAAAGGTAGTTTCCGAGGTAGCGGGTCTTGGGCTGGAAGTCGAAGCTGAAGACTTGGAGAGTTCTTCCTAAGGAGAAAGGGATGTTAATCCGATGATCGCCGAGGTCAGTCGCAACGTGCTCGGGGAAGCCTTGATCCCCTGTTGTATGGACCCGTTGACCGGATTTCTGCGGGATGGCAGTTGCAATGTGACTCCGTCGGACGGCGGTGTTCATGCGGTTTGCGCGGTGATCACTGATGAGTTCTTGGATTTCACCCGCTCGCGGGGAAACGACCTATCGACTCCGTTTCCGGACATGGGTTTCCCGGGTCTCAAGCCAGGGGACAGGTGGTGCGTCTGCGCCAGCCGCTGGCAGGAAGCCTTTGAAGCAGGGAAAGCTCCTCCGGTAGTTCTAGAAGCGACTCACGAGGCGGCGCTGAGGTTTATCCGGATTGAGGACCTTCGAGCAAATGCGTCGAGTGTTGAAGGGTAAAGACGCTAGCGAGCGTGCCTCTTTGTCAGTTCCCCACCGATGACCCCGTTCCCGTCTCTTTTGTTCGTTGCAGAGCTACCCATTGTGGAGAACCTCGAGTCCTCCGGCACTGTAATGGTGGTAGCGAAGCTACTCATTATCGTTGCCGTTTCTGTCCTCGTTAACTGGGTGGCCCGCAAAGTAATCGCGCGAGTTCTCCGCGGTGTGATTCATCGAACGAAAACAAAACGTGACGATGTTTTACTGGATTCTGGAGCGATCACGAGGATGTCTCACGTGCTACCGGCACTGGTCGTTCATTTCATGGCACCATTGTTTTTTGAAGAGGGAGCCATCCTCGACGGGATCAAAACGGCGGTATCCGTTTATCTTATTTTCATCACCCTATTTGTTTTTGATGGAATCCTGAATGCGATTCACGCCCTCGTTTTAAAATCATCTAGGGCCCAAGGCTTGCCGATCAAAGGCTTTATTCAGGCGACGAAGCTCATCGCGAATTTAATGGGTTTGGTCTTCGTCGTGTCTGTCCTCTTCGGAAAAACACCAATCTACATCATTTCGGGTTTGGGTGCCCTAACCGCGGTCCTGATGTTGATCTTCCGCGATGCAATTCTCGGCTTTGTCGCTGGGATCCAGATCTCAGTGAACAATATGGTTCGGCCGGGTGACTGGATCGAGATGCCAGCGAACAATGCCAATGGCGACGTCATGGATGTCTCGTTGACCACTGTGAAAGTGCGGAATTTCGACCAGACGATTACCAGCATTCCCGCCTACGATCTTATCTCGAAGTCGTTTATCAACTGGAGGGGTATGTCTGAGTCCGGGGGGAGACGGATCAAGCGGGCTCTTCGAATCGATATGCGCAGCATTCGCTTTGTGGACGCCACACTCCAGGCTGATTTGGAGCGAATCCAGCTTTTGCGTCCGTTCCTTGCCGACCGTCTTAAAGAGATCGATCAGTGGAACTCGAAGAATGAGGTAGACGGAGAAATGGCGGTAAACGGACGTCGGTTGACCAATATCGGTTGTTTCCGTGCCTACTGTGAAGCGTATTTGCGAAATGATGAACGTATTCGTAAAGATATGACGTTCCTCTTTCGCCAATTGGCGCCCGACGGCCAGGGCCTCCCTTTGGAGATTTATGTCTTTACGGATACTACCGACTGGGAGCTCTACGAAACGATACAAGCGGATATCTTTGATCACTTGATTGCGGCAATTCCACGCTTTGACCTTGCGGTCTATCAAGAGCCGAGTGGCAGCGACCTTGAGGATGGATTTTCGAAGATAGCGAAGCAGGAAGTTGGATAAAGGAATGACCGCCCCTCGTACCCGCCTGCTCAAAGTCTCTCGCCGCAATGCAGAGTAATAGGCGTGGCGAAACGGGAGCAAGGGCCACTGAAGATAACCGAGGTCTCGGGGGCGGTTCAGGGGGCGGTTCGGGACGCGGTTATATTTCCAAAAGGAAAGTAGTCATATCTTGAGGTGTGATTTTGGTAAAACCAAGGCCACTAAACTCGACGAGTCTTGTTGAACTAAGCTTTGTGCTGATCGCTTCTTGAAAGCTCTCAAGAGACTGCCGGTTTTGATCAATGGGTGATCCTCCACCACTTAGATATTCTAAATAAATCGATGCCATAACGGTGTTTTTGTGAGTATCAAACAAGTCCGTCAGGACTACTATCCCATGGGTGTTTCCTGCCCAATCTAGAGTAACTTGTTCATCTATACCTCCTGTGATCACGCTTACATGATGAAAAAGAGCTGCATAGCGCTGTGGGAGCGTTGCATCTCGGGGCTGCTTAATTCCAATTTGATTTTTTAAGATATCCGTCTCCACAGCCTTGAATCTATGGTCCAGTTGAATGCCTAATTCTTCATCGAAAGCTTCCGCAAGCCCCTCTACCGAATAAAACCGTTCCAAATATCTCTCGATAAGAGATTGAGCCGTAGCTAATGATAGCTCACCCAATTCAAGCTTTTTGATAATCGAAGTAGATAACGTGTCCTCGATATTAGAAGCTAACAGCCAGCTGCTAAGCTCATTCTCACGAGACAACGCTGATCTGTAATAAATCAATTCATTTGAAGCTCGCTCAAAATCATCCTCTACAAGACTAAGGTATTCCTCTCCTATGACCTGCAATCGATTCCTGGATTCCATGTAGCCGGCCGAATCAAAGACATCAGCAAAAAAAGGATCGATTTCAGGAACATCAATATTTGGGCTTTCTAGAGCAACTTGATCATCGTGAACTTCAGTTGTTTCTTCAATGGTGCCTTCGACCTCTGTCTGCGGTTCCCTCAGCCCGTTATTTCCGCAGCCAAATAAGATCAGAGCACTAAGACATAATAGCCATTTCGCATGCATTGCATTGATGCCCCTACTCCGAGCCGTTCCTAGCATCTTGAACTGAGACCGTCTGCCCATCTTCGATAAAGCTATTCTGATTAAAGAACTCAGGTGAATCAAGGAATGTATCAAACTCTCTTGTATCGATCACCGTCGCTCTAACATCGACGCATACGTGAAAAATTCGGCCCTGATTGCGACTTTCATCAAGGAAACCTGAATAATAGTGACGTGACTCCGGCAAACTGGACCGCTTGAAGAGTTAGTCGGACTTTCCCATGAACCTAGTAAGCGCATAACGGTTCAACCCGGCTTAGTCCGAAAAAGGCGCCCTACTTTTGCCGATGACTCGGCCAATACAACTTTATGTCAAACCCCGCCCCTTCCGAAGGAACTTGAGACTGGCAGGAAGGAGACTGGCGGCATTGGACATAAAGTCTTTGGACGAAAGTGGAGGCCGCTAATATCGAAAGGGGTGCCCGGGTGGGGATCAGGCGGGGACGTGGAGGTGCGGATTCGGGTCAGGATTATGTGAATAGTAAAGACCGAACATCTGTGCAGACTCTACAAGGTTTTCCGGCACGCGAACCGTCTACCCCGCTCACAGCAATCCAAGTTCGCCGAGTTCGTCGAAGCCTTCGTAAGCAACCAGGACAGGCTTCCAGATTCTTCTTTAGCCGCCAAAACGTATCCATGGATATTCCTATTCATTCGATTGGCTCGTTCAAGGTTATCCTCCATTCGGATCTGGCAAGGGCAGGGCTGCGAGGAGCGAAAAAAATAGAGGAGCGATTCGACAAAACAGTGTGCCGGAAGAGTTAAGACATGAACTTGCCTCTGATGACTTTGAATAGGATGAAAAAGGCCCCCAAGAGAATAATTCCTCCGATGACCCAGACGTACCTGTCTTTGGCGCGATCTGTTTCCGGGGCAACATCTGTTTCGACTGCTGCCTCCCGTTCGGCGTCCGTCGGAGAAGGTAGCGAATCTGTCACTGGTTCCTGAAACGTTTGCTCTGGATACTCTGCAGATTCTTCTTCGCTTCTTGCTAAGTATTCCCGGAATTCGGCAAGCTTCCTCTCTGTAGTCCATTCTGGTTCTAGCGATACTCCCGTTAGTTCAACCAGTGCTTCTTCGGTAACGTTGATTGTTCTTAACCTGAGGATTTTACTTTCTGAACCTCCACGAAACGATACAGATGAAATGAAATCGTAAAAATCTATCATCCCAGGGACTTCATGATACTGTCTTCTGTCACCGAGTGCCCTGACAAGCCCTTGTATGACATTGTCAGATATGTCATAGAGATATGATGCGACCAGACCTGACTGCCCAGAGTCTATGAGAATAACTGCACGATCATAGATCTCTTCAATCGATTCGCGATCCATGGCCTCAAACAAGAGTCGTTGATTTTCATCAGGCGAGTTCTTGAGATCTTCTCGAGAACGAATCGGGACCTGATATATTTCTCCAAGGCACACATTCAGAAGGAGTAAGACAAAGAAAACGATTTTCAAATTAACCATATTTAAAACCCTTCATTGTCTAAAGCCCTGGTAGAACCGTCATCAATCCAGACCCCGTTTTCCTTTTCTATTTTGAAATGAATCCGCCAATCAAGGTAGTCAGAAATCCGATACCAATCACTGCCGATCAGGAGTCTACTAAATTCGCCGAAATGGTATCTGATTTCAAAAGTATCTCCATCACTTCCTGTTGAATTTCGGAAAGGATTGACTGGAATATCGAAGGAGCTGATTTCCCCAATTCCATGAGCTAGCATCGATCTATCAGTAGATTGATAGGGGTTATTATCTTCATCACCGGTATCTCCGTCGTCATTTCCGACTCTTTCATCGTCTGGAAATGTAACAGGAATGTCTTCTTCAATCGGTTGGTTATCCCACAAGAATCCTGGGATAATATCTAATCTCTCCACTGGGTACCGATGGGGATTAAGAATCTTAACCCTAGCTCGACGGCTTACGTCCCATTTTAGGCTAACCCCGTTTTCCAGAGGAGCAATCATACCCTTAATGAAATGCTCTGTTCCTGTTCCCGGCGGTTCAATTTCTGTTCCGTTGTGGGTATTTTCTCCACTCAAATCGGGACGCTCGTCATCCGAGTGCGTGATAATCGTTTTCGGAATAATCGAGAAATTGAAGTCATAGCCCCCAAAAACTTCGACGCCGGGGCCAACTGTAAAATCTCCTGTTATGATGTCCGGAACAGATCTTGTTCGGATAGGATGATCCGCTACTTTTTGCCCATTAGCCCATACGGTCCATACATACACTTCCGCTGCAACACCGCCGCTTTGCTTCACCTTGATCCTTACCTCGGTTTTACCAGCTTCATCGCGCTTTACCCTGCGTTTCAAGGGCTCGCCGGGAACCTCCTCACCACCTTCCCACTCAAGGATTTGTTTGGCATGTCCAGGGGTTATCATATCTGCCGTAATGCCCTTTGTTGCCTTCAAGATTACATACTCCTGATTCAGCTCATTGGACCTCTTTGGTGTGACAAAATGTTTTACTACGCTGTCAGGATTAACGGATGGAACTATGTCCCCGATAACTCCGACCATGTTTTCGTCAGGTTCTATGTCCATCTCGAGTGGACTAAGGTACCACGAGCCATAAGTTCCTCCGCTACCCGAATTTTGTTCGGAGATGATCTGGTAGGGTAAATCAACTGGCTGGCCGTTTCTCAAAAACTCCTCCCCCGTCCAACTGAGGATGCTTTCTGAGATGTCAGGCGGATTC